>NVSR01000001.1 GCA_002401295.1 SAR324 cluster bacterium
GGCACTTGGAACATAATTCGCATTTAAAGCAGTGGTATTAGGAACAAAGAATCCTGATCCGTTGGTGGTCCAAATTCCTGTATTGGTGATTCCTGAAACTGAACCTGATAGTGTAACGTTTAAGTTATTGACACAAATAGTCTGATCAACTCCTGCTCCTACAACTGGTGATGGGTCAATTGTGATTAAAACACTATCGCTTTCCATATTACAGTTGGCATTTCCTGTTGTTTGTAAGATTAACAATGCACTACCATTTGTAATCTCTGCTGTTGAAGGGGTATAAACGGCGCTCAAGTCGGTATTGGATGGACTATAGGTTCCTGTTCCTCCTGTCCATTGTCCGCCACTTGAGATAGTTACTCCTCCATTTAAAGTGACTTGAGGATTATTTTCACAAGAGTTGATATCTAAACCTGCATCAGCATTGGGTGCTGTGGTAAAGGTTAAAGTGATTGTCTAATTTTAGCTTTGTAATTTGAGTTGTTTGCAATCAAGTGACCGGCCATACGTTCCACTTCAAAATAGATATCTGAAAGTTTTGCTTGTCCACCCAAACGCATTAATGCAATTCGAATAGCCGAGCGCCATGTGGCAGCCAATTGTTTTTTTGTTTCTACTGCAGAATCCCATACAACCTGAAACATAGACTTTTCAGCCTTTTTCCAAACAAGTAAGTACTCGTGCAGTATTGGAATAAAATTTCCATTATATTTACGATTATCAGACAAGCAATTATGTTGCAACTTAATAGTTACAGATATCAACTCATCTTTAGGCATCATCTGAATAAAATCAGATTGATACGAACGAAAACCCGTACTCTTACTTCGTTGATCTCCAATGAGAGTAGAATAAATTCCACCTTGTTTTGTAGCTTCACGTTGATTGAGTAACATAACTTGAGATTTTTCCAAGAATTCATCTGGAGAGTGGCATAAAGAAGTATCAGCTGAATGAGGTGAACCCCAAACATTTCCTGAGTACTTAATCATGTCATGATAAGGTGGGTGTGAGAAAACAAGATCTGCAGGAGAACCAATTTCTTGAAGAACAGAATCCTTCGTAAAATCATTTCCCTTATACAGGTCAAGTCCTCGATATTTAATACCAAGCTCTCTACACACATCACCACTAGTACCAGAACCTTCACAGACATCAACCACAAAACGCGGATTAAAATGTTTGATCAATTCCATAATTGTATATCCAGACATATTGCCACGCCAGTTTGATTTACCATAATTTCCACGTTGTGGAAAACTCATTACACTTTTCATAATGATTCTCCTTCAACAAGACATTTCACCATCTCCGGGGAAATAGTAAAAAACACTAAATATTCATCAGCTGTGTCTTCTCTTTCGATTAAAACATGGGGCATATTTTTATACTCCTGGTACTGGTGAGTTTTTAGCTCATCTTTGTGAATAAGAATGCGATTAACGCTTTTAGTTGTAATTTTTTTCATTTTATTTACCTTTGTTATGAAGGCATAGAAATCCCTATTGGGAGTTTCTAGCCTTAGCTAATTGAAACTCCCATGGGAGTAAGTTATTTATATTTTATTAAATGAATTGAAGAAAAGGCATTTCTTTATCAAGTCTAATTTCAAGAATTTCTTCTTCTATTGTAATTTGTGCATTGATAGCATCTATAAGTGAGTCATACTCAATCATGTCATGCCATTGCTTACCAATAGGATCATAAAATCTTTTTACACAACCTGGCTCATAATAGAAACTACATTGAGACATAAATCTCTCTTCTGCAATATCATAATTACTTGCACATATATTGTGTTCTTTTTCTTTGACAACTAAATCACCTTCTTTATCTCTTACATGAGCAAACACATTAAAGACAAATTCTAATTCGATTTTTTTCATTGTTTTTCTTTATTTTCATTAAACTCTAACCAGTAAGTAGAACCTAAATTAATATCTGCATTAACTTCTACTTGTGTTAGTCCAGTTTTAACAATACATTCTTCAGAGCAAGCAACATATGTTTCATCATCCCATGTGTATCCTTCAGATACGGCCACGTTACAACTTGTACAATTTTTCAACATTACTTATCCTTTTTGTTTTCTAAAAGTCTACTACCCCATCCAGGCTCTGCTGTACAACTTGCAATAGATACAAGCGTAATTAGCAAAACAAGTACAACTGTACCTACCTTCATGAGATCACCTCAACTTCATTTCCTTTATTATCAATTACTTGACAATTTGATTCAATGGTTGCTGAAGCTTCCATAAACATTTCATTTTCTATATCTTTAAGACCTTCACACATAATTTCATATGCGTCTTGGTATATTTCATAATCTAACATCATCTTTTTTCCTTATGCTTCATTAAACAATTTGCCTGTAGCTGTAAAGCCGGCCGCGATATCATCATCCCAAGCTTTACCGGTATAACCAGTATTATTGCCTAGGGTGAAACCTTCTGCTATTAAATAGCCGTAATCTCGTATTGCTTTACCTGTAACTCTAAAAGTACGACGTTCGCCATTCTCTTGGTATACAGATTTTTTAAGCAAGTGCTCATCAAGTGCAAAATTTGGCATCTTTATTAGGTGGTGGTATAAAAGACTTGCTTTTGTACTCCAATCTAATGCTTTACCATTTTTTGTAAGTGAATAAAAGGGATTTGAACTTTCAATATCTAATTTGATCTCAAGGTAACCAGCTTTCACTGACCAATCTTTTATATCAACTAATAAATCTAAAAGCTTTACATTCAACAACACATCTTGTGTTGGCTCACGTTCAAACGCCCCTTCATATGACCCTGCATAAGTTCCTGATAATGTTTCAATATAATCTTGAGTTTGCATAGTGTCTCCAATGCTTTATAAGCATAGAACTCCCCTAAGGAAGTTCTGCGCTAATGCGTCGAACTCCCGAAGGAGAAAACAGTTATATTTTAAATTTAATTAACGTTGTATTAGTATTAGCGACCAGATATTCGTCCCCTTTTTCAAGTGGATAAACAATGGCCTCTAAACCTTTAGTGGAGTCTTCTTCATCGATAGAAAAAATATGTATGTCAATGCCCAAAAGAGCGCCTTCAAACTTTTTATCTTCAATTCCACACCACCAATCGCAATCTCTTTCCCAATCATTTCTGAAAGGTTCTATAGCTGCTCTAACAACGGATTCAATTTTATTTGTATTTATCATGATGCAACCGCCATGTTCTTGTGAAAATCAGGGATTTCTCCAAACTTACTGCGAACTAGCACATCACCTATTTGTATATCATTCATACCAACTTCTACATCTTTAAAATGTTCATCACCAAATGTTTGCACAAGAGGATTAACCCATTCAAGACTAGATGCTAATGAATGATCTTTGAAATTAATTTTCCAATCATCTTTATATACATGTATTGCTGAAAATATAGCGGCTGCTATAACTTGAAAATCACTCGTTTTAACTACTTGGTAAATTGAAAGCAAATATGCCTCATATTCATCAATGTATAATTGRKMWTMCKNCWKCGTAATTTCAATAACATTATGTGTTTCATCTCTATATTTAAATATAGTGCTAGACGAATCAAATAAAGATCCTTTGTTATTCTCAAATTGCTCCATTACAGTTGCATTAGTCTCGCCCCATTGAAAGTTGCTAAGTCTAAGTACTAATCCGTAAATGTGCTCATTATTAGAAGCAGTAATCTCAGGTCCAAAGTCATAAGGATTTAAATAATTAAAATTACACATGTCGATCAACCTTTATTGTTTTTAAGTCATAAGAACTTAATCCACCACCAAGAAGTACTTTATAAAGCATCTCTAATAATGATTTTGCAACAGGGGCCACATCAACATTTGATTTTCTTTTATCCCATCCAGATACAATAACACCTTTGTTACCAACCTTTCGTTCACCAATAAGAACAACACCATTTACCTCAACTGCCTTACGCGTATCTACTTTTGCTTGCTTAAGCTCGCTTTCTAGATGCTTTAATGCAGAAAAGTCGGTGACTCCTCTTAGTGTTAATTTAATTAGTGCATACGTGCTAACCTCTAATACAAATTTACTTGTAAAGGGTTTGGCTACAACATTGTCATTTTTCATTTTATTTACCTTATTTAATAAAAGGCATAGGATTCCCTAATGGGAGTTCCTAGCCTTAGCTATTGAAACTCCCAAAAGGAGTAAGTTTGTTATTTCGTAGATTCTCGTTTATGATACATATGTTGAAACTTTACGTCCACATACTGATCACTAATTGTGTTATAAAACCTTGTGCCATCTTCAACAAAGATATCTGTGATTTCATCATATACTGACCAAGGGCCATCATGTTTAATGCAATCTCCGACTTTAAAGTCTAATATCAAAGTGTCTAACTCCAAAAGGTTATGTTCTTTTATAAACTCATTCGTAAGTACCTGGTATATCCTTTCAACTGAAAAGTCTCGTTTAATCAAAATGATTCCTTAGCTTCAGTAAAGAAGGTTTATAACTATCGCTCCACTCCGAAGAGAGTTTTGATTTCCAAGTTCTACCTTTGTCATGCATATAAAATACAATTTCATTGGCCAAAGAAAGTAAATTCATACTTTCCATACGTATACGAGTTTTATCTACTTCTTGATATTTATTTTCAAGGAATGCCTTTGCTTCATCTAAAGTAATTTCTCTTATTTCACCATCGCTGGTACAAAAAAGATAGTTAGTATCTAAAGATAAAAAGTCAAACGCTAAGTCCTTGTATTTTTGAATGTTATTTTCAAGATTATCGGAAGACCAATTACAAGTACTTGTTAGGTTCATTAAGAACAGATGTGTTCCAGATGAGCGATAACTACTTATAAAATCTCCTGTGTAATCTTTTAAAACCATTTGGTCATTAATGAGTAAATCATCTTTATATGTTTGAAGATGAGGTAATACTCTTTCTTTAAGATTGTTAAAATCGTTTAGTTTACACATAAGGTATCTCCGGACATAGCATTGCTACCATTAGGATTCATTAAGTGCTCTAAAAGCTCATTTAATGCAGCGTGTGCATTTGAACCTACTAAACAAAATATATCTGTGTAATCACCATTAGGACCACTTGCATGGCTTAAACCTACTTCAATATTATTAATACGAAGTTTTCCAAAGGACGAACCAAAATCAATTACTTGAACAGTTGGGACGTTATTAATAAATCCTAAATCTAATCTGAGATCATATTTGTCTTCTTTCTGACCTTTGATATACCCTTTCGGATAAAAAGTCATGCTGTGCATATATGAACCTGTCATAAGGATATTTGAATACATTAAGTACTTGGAACGAGTAAGCGAGATGCTGAAGATTGTAGGGCTTGAAATTTTAAAAACTTCTCTTCCTAAATTTTGTCCTAAAACACCTTCTTTTGTTATAACTACTCCATCATTGACGGTATATGCTAAATCACATAAAGTGCTTGGTTGATTGTTTAATTTGAATGTTTTCATTTTTTTTACCTTTGTTAAGAAGGCATAGAAATCCCTATTGGGAGTTTCTAGCCTAAGCTGTTGAAACTCCCAAGGGAGTAAGTTACTATTTAATTAAGTTAGTCAAAGAGACCTGGTAGCATTGGGGTAAGAAGATAATCTTCCTCACGTTCAAGATTTTTAAGCTTTTTTGCATTTCTGCGTAAGGCCTTATTAGATCTATTAATGCTACTTAGTACAAGTCTTTTTTGTTTACGAATCTTTTTTAATTCTTCGAGTTTTTCGCTCATGAATTATGTTCCTTCTCTTAAAGAAAGTATGAAATATATTAAACGATATCATCGCCACGGAAATAATCAAGATTATTTGATGGACATGGTAAGTCATCACTAATAAATTCTAAATTTGCATCAATTGCATCATTTAAAGCGTCATAGTACATAACAGCGTTTTTAAGTCCAGAACTAAATTTTGTTAATGTAAAATTAACTTTTGCTTCTCGGATTTGTTCAAACAGTCCATATTCAATATTGTCTAATTTTTCTTGCACTTCAGTGATATCTTGATCATTCATCATTCCAACAGGTTTAGTTTTAAAAACTTGATTTTGCATCAAATATTCTTCAACTTTATTGCCATCTTTTTGAACTACTCTTAATCCACTAAAACCTTTATCAGTATTAATACCAATAGTTGCACTCTCTATAACTTTAGAATTTTCATTAACTTTAATTTCATTTGTAAACATTACGTTTCCTTATTTTTTATTATTATTTATATTTTTAATCACTCTATTGTCATAGACAAAACCAAAGCGTGTTGCTTCCGTGTGTAGTGATAACTCTTTTTGTTTTTTATCTTTTTTCTTTGATACAATTTTTAATTTCATCTACTTACCTTTTAATCGGTCAAGAACCAATGTGTAATATAGAAAAGGAACTAAGCCATAAAATAAAATTTTATGAACTAATGTCCAACCACTTGTACGCTCTTTATGAACCCGTTCACACCAAATGGTATAAGCAAGTGCAATCAATGCATACGAACTAAAAAAGAAGTAACTTATGAACTCAATCACTGTTATTTCTTATCAAAGAATATTTTGAATTTTTAATAGAAGCTTTTTGCAACATATGTTTTCCTTTAAAAGGAAGATAAGTCGCACCCAAGGATACGAAGTATCCCCTCTGGGTAAATGTAAATTATTACAAAACTAAAAAGTTAAGAGCCCTTGACGGTGACTATCACAATGCGTGATTTCTAAAGCTATTTCTTTACCCTTACTTGGAGTAGAGATAAATGAAATAACATTTCCAGGAAGGAACTCTTTTTTACATTGATTAGTAACTTCTCGTTGACGCTCCTTTGGAATATGCAGAACAAATTCTGTAGGACCATTTTTTAAAGTGACTAACCACCAGTTTTGTTTATCATCATTAGGAGATGGAATACATTCCGAAGAAAGTATTTTTCCTTTTCCGATTGTTTTAACGGTAAATTCGTACATCTTGTACCTCTTGTTGAGTTACATTTTGTAAACGGATATCTCTTTTTTCAGAAATATAAAAAGTAAATTGCACAACGGCAAAAATTACAATTGTAATCATCGCTATTGGTATAAACATATTTAAGTTTCCTTGTCCTCTATAAAACCAACGGTTACCAGCAAAGGTAGTCAATAATGCAATGGTAAAAAAGAACCATCCTGATAATTGAAATACCTCACCGGTAATGCCTGCTGCTATTGGAATTAAAAAAGCCCATATACTAGACTTAACTACATTTAACGTTATTTGATCAAACTCTGATTGTGATAATTTTTCCATTTTAATTGCCTTTGTTTTATTATTTGTGTTATTATTTTGAAAGATAAACCAAGAAAGGGCCACTGTGAAACAGCAGACAATGTTTATGATTATATATCTCTCGTTAATAGTAATAGCTCTTTTGAACCATGAACCTGTATCAGCATTTGTCGCCTTTGTTTGTGGTATCGCTGTATTAGCAATGTACAAATATGGTGGTGAACGCTTACGTAAAATATTAAGTTATATTTACTAAGGAAATGTCTTTAAAGAGCGGAGTGTGCGTATCACTATAAATCGTTCTTCCAATGTGGAAAACCAATATTCAGCAACTTGCTTATTATTTATTTTATTTACTACATAAAATCCGTATCTACCTAATGAATCTCTCATCTTTCTAATTGAACATAACATGTCATACTCCTTTAGAAAAACCTAATAGTGAAATACCTAATATAATTAGAATAAATACCAATAAGGTTCTAATGATTTCAGTTCGAGGATCGAAGCAAAATTTGATTGTATGGAAGATTGTAAAATAGATTGGTCTTATTATGAAGTGAGTAAGTGTGCGTGTCATTATTGACTCCTATGTCATTGTGCTTAAAAAGCCGACATGAGGAGGGGCAAAAGCCGACTCAAAATGTCGGCAACCGCCAGTGTTTTTTATATTAGTTAATTACCTTAATAAAGGTTTAAATGCAGTTTCCCACACCTCTTCAAAGTTACCATTGATTTCAAGATCATTAAGATCACCGCCATATACGATATCCCAAGAAATTGGAATTGCATTGACACCTGCTTTACCTAGCTTTTGTAAAATACCTTTGTACTCGTTTAACGAATATTTTTCGGCATTTAACTCATGTCTATGTTTAACAAGCTCTAGCTCTTTATGACCTTTTTCATCATCTGGAAACTTTAATTTACCTTCTTTATTACTTTGTAGCATTACATATCCGAAACAAGCAGATCTCCCTGCTTCATCTTGGTCGTATGCTATCAATACAGTTTTGTTCTTTAGAACTTTCATCTTAGATTCAATCAATCCAGAAGTACCAGGGTTCGGAACGCGAAGCGTATCAAACTCTTTACCATTGATATCTATAACATCAGGAAAAACAAACCCATCAGGGTGCCCTTCTGTCATAAATACATATGGATTATCTGAAGTCAGTAACTGATTGGTTAAACCAAATGGAAACGGTTTGACTATATCAGTCTTTGAAAGTTGTAACTCTTTTGTTTTTTTATCAATCATCCATTTTGGTGGATGTGTAGGACGGACCATAAAGCCTGTAACCATGTCAGAATATAAATCAAACGATGGAACGAACAATAAGCCGCCTTTGTCTATTGAACTAAATTTCCATTGACCGGCATGTTTATGATCTTTGTCATATAAAATTCCAAAGGCCATTAAGTCCAGATCATTAAAATGCTTTCGCATCTCTTGTAGTAAAACCTCAGCATCCTTAACAGACATATAGGCAATGGAGTTCATTGCTTTACTGTACGTAAGACCGCGTTTATCAAGGTAAAACCCAAATTTAGCTTTTTGACTAAAACTTTTCAATATGAAACGATACATAAAGGTATAAACCATTTTTAAGCGTTGCGCAACATCCATATCATCATATCTATCAAGATACGTTTCAACTTTTACATTACTGTATGCCTTTAAAGGATCAAATTCTTCATATTCAATTTCAAAAATTGGTGCAGGGGCTGTGAAGCCTGTTGTTCTAGGTGTATAGTTACTTGTAGCCTTGTCAGAGCCTTTGTATTCAGGATTTGGAATCATAGGTTTATTGAACTCTTCGCTCAACCACCGGCATGCTTCCGAAAAACTTTTTTTATACGCAATTGCCACATTCATTAAAGAACCATTTGAATAAAATTCACATTGATTATCATAACAATGACAACTATTAGTACCTGTATGCACCTTTACAACTTTAGAACCTTTATGTTCACCTGGACACGTATATTTATTAGAACCTTTTGGTTCACAAAATCTTTCTAATATATCAGTAATAGGAATCTCATTAAGAGCTTCATGATCAAAAATATATTTATATTCAGTTATATCAGCCATAAAAGACTCCTTGTTATGCTGTTTTAGCTGATTCTGTTGTCAAAAAAGACTTGAAGTTCGTAATATCACGAATCCACATTCCTTTCATATCTGCAAAACCTGCACTTTGTAATTCTAACTCTAAGTCTGTTGTATCACCTTCTGCTAATGCAAAAAACTTTTTAGACTCACCTTTGCCTTTATTTTCAATATAAACTAACCCAAGAGATTCAACATATGATTGAAGATGCTGTGCATGTTCAAAGATGGGAATATTCTTAGCGTTAAAATTAACGTTGTCAGTTTGGTTCTCAATAACTGTAGTAACAGTAGGCTCTTCTGATTTCTCAGGCGCTTTCTGTATTACAGTAGGTTGTTGCATGTTAAGTGAAACATCCATATATGTAACCCATTGACTATTTGTTTTTTTAGATTTAAAACCTAATTTGTTAAGATCTACTTTATAAGGAAAATTATTTCCATTTACATAAGCAATATCTTTGCCATATTCTTTTTTAACGATTAGCTGTAAACCTTGCATGGCATTAACTGCCTTTTCAATTTCGCTATACGCTACTATTTCTGGTTGTGGACCATTAAGATAATTATTGACAGCTGGTGCTTGAGGTACTTCAGTAGAATCTACATGAGGTATTTGAGCACTAGGATCAACATCGATACGTTCAAGTTCATCGCGGTCATAAATACCACTAATTCCTAGAGCATATCTAATTGCTTGAATAAGCGATTTATGTCTTAACATTCTTCTGGGCATTGTATCCCAAGGCTGTCCAGTTTTATCTGTATTTCCATTGTAGCATTCTACAAAATATTCAGTAACCACAAAAGGTCGTGTAAGATTCTTCTTATACATTTTAGTAGTAACTGACCAAGTTTCTCTGTTTCCAGAAAAGTTCTCAGACTGCTCATATCCATCAAATAATGGATGCGCATTCATGACTTTAAGCCATCCATCAATCATTACCATAGGCATAATTCCTGCTTGTTTAGTAGGAAAGGCTGCGATCTCTTTAGTAAGAGGGTTTAAATTGTATGTATTACATACCATCATGAAAGCTGCTACTTGATGTGGTGTTGAACCTGCTGGCATAACTGTATTAACAATAACTGATTGTAGCTCCATAGGATCTATATTTAGTGTTGTTGACAACCAAGTGTTTGCTGAGGTTACGATTTGAGTATTTGTATTCATTTTATTTACCTTTAATAAAGGCGTAAGAATCCCTAATGGGAGTTCCTAGCCTTAGCTATTGAAACTCCCAAAAGGAGTAAGTTTGATTTAAATATTAGTAATTAGAACATCTAGCGATGCCAGGGTTTTCAATTGCTTCAATATATGAAACATTCGATCTTCCTGACTCACATTGATTGCCATCCTTGTCATATGCTTCATATGAATAATAAATTCCATCTTCTGGTGAGTCGTGTAGTAAAGAAGCTATCTGTAATGCATCTCCAAAAGAAGTTGCTAAAATAGAATCGGTATTACCTGAATCAACAAAACCTGAAGAGAAATGTTCATACGAAACGTAATAATTATTTAAATTTAAATAATTAGGGATCATCTGTTTTTCAGTGCAAGTAATATTTATTACAGTAAGTTGGTCATTGACCGAATCAATAATTATTGTAACTGTATCTTCAACTACTTCTTGAAAGTATGAACCATCTTTGTCTTTTAAAACTTTTTCATTCCCTGAACTAATATTATATGTACATACCATACTGCTATCTAATTGAAATTCGATTTTATTCAAAATCAACATATCTGCAATATTAAGTGCACGTACATTTAAGTAAAAAGGAATTTTTACATTCCCAAAATTAGTTAATACAACCTCATCTATCCAAAAAGGATCAGACGCAATTTTAGTTGCAATAGGAGCGAAAAGAGCATACTTTTTTAATACATTAGAATATTCGATACTATCAGTATCTGTGTTGAAACAAAAATTACTAACCTCTAGTGAGATCAAACTTTTTATAATTTCTACACTATTTCTAAACTCATTGTCATTAAACCATTCCCAATATGCTTGCGCATCATCAAATATTGAAGTTAAACTTCTCATCTTAGTGTGAAACATAATTGTCGTTGGCTCTATAATAATAGTATTTGTAAAAAATTTCATTTTTCTTTCCTTAATAATAAGGCATAGAAATCCCTAATGGGAGTTTCTAGCCTAAAGCTATTGAAACTCCCATAGGAGTAAGTGTTATAAATTAATATCTACTTCTTGTTGTTACAAAAAATCATACCAATATAATGAGGTTCATCTTTTAATACAGGATATGTACAAAGTTGTTCTTCATTATTAAAGGTGAATGATTTATCAAACAGATAAAAGTCTCTTTCTTCAATTTGATATATTCCTTGGTAGGAACCAAGATTTTTTTCAGTTACTTTAATACCTTTGATATAAGAGGTCCATCCAGAAGGAAGTACATTGTTATCAGCAGTAAGAGTAGTATTGAAAATTGTCATAATGATGAAGAGTTTTATACTTAAGTATAAATATTGCATATATTTCCTTTTATGTAACTGTTAAGTAATGACCATAACGGCCACGTTTCATTTCTAAAATATTGTCACCTAAAACGGCCTTATTAATTCCTGCTGATTCCATCAATGCTTGAAAGTTTCCTTTCAATTTTTTGACATCTTTTTCAGCTGCTTTAAAATCTGCGACTTTTTGCGCGAGTGATACAAGATCATCGGGTAAATTTTGTTCAGCACCAAAACAGAGTTTTGGACATGTAGCTTTAAAAGCACATTTTGAACAATAAAGTTGCAAGGTAGGTTCAGGGATTTGTCCAGTGTGTAAAGCATTCCATAGTGTCATAGATTGAGTAAGTGCTATTTCTAGCGTTGCCTCATTAAATGGTACTACATAATCTATGCTTTCGCCTGTATCCCAGTTATGGTATACAACAGAAGCTCTTACATTATGTGTAGGATACTTGTTTTTTAATAACCACATTTGTAGCATTGTTTGATAAACATGAGACATGTATGGTTGTAGTGGTATACTAGAAGAACTTTTGATTTCTTTAATGACTAACTCTTTCGAGTTAACAAATACAAAATCAATGTGTGCTTTTAAATAGCTGTGTCCTTCCGGTCCTTCAATTTCTTCTTGATGAATAAATTGTTGTTTTGCTTCAGTTTGAAACAAGTCGATTGAGTCTAACTCAGTCCACCCTGCTCCATTTAAGCCTTTTCGTATCATCTCTTCTAATTGATGTCCTCGTTCAAAAACAAATATTTGTTTAGAATCTACACTTCGTGCTTCTTTAATATCCATATAGGCTTTAAATAAACAACCTGTAGCGGAAGAGGCACCAATGTAAGTTGAACGGTCTCCAAGAGATTTATCTCGGGTAGACATAGGCACGTGTGCACTTGGATTGGATAATCCTTGAGCTACTGCTTGCATAAAATCGCAAACGCCTTCAACCTTAAAAGAAAAATTTTGATTTTTCGACATGTTTCTCTCCTAAAATGAGCACTATAACACCCAAATGGGAGTTATGCGCTTTGCATGAACTCCCTGAGGAGAAACTATTTAACAGATGTTAATGAATTAGCATTTTATACCAGTAGTCATATCCTAAAAGATACAGTTAGCRAAAGCGAACGCTCTAATAAAATATGAATAACAATCACTGATAATAAGTCTACGACTCTGTTATTTACCCATCTTAAGCATCCTTATTTCTAAAATTTTAATAATTATTGCAAAAGCAATAGCATAAAAAATATTTTCATAAGTAGCCTCACCAGAGATAAAAACAAGTAATATAGATCCAATTAAATTGGTAAAAGCTTCTCGCAAGAAACTACTCGTTGAATTACTTAGTTTTAAACTAATGATTACGATGGTAACAGATGCATAAATCAGCAATAAAAAAGCTCTATAGTCAAAAACATCTATAATAATAAAATATGAACTACCGATATAAAGGGTTACAGATAAGCTACGCTCAAATGAAAGACCTAAATTAGGTAGTTTTAAACGAATAAAATATCTAAAGATAAAATAATACATAAGTATTACAGAACCAAAATATACTATCCCAAAATGAAACATGAATCTCCTTTAAAAAAGGCTAAAAAACCCCAAACGGAGTTCATAACCATAAGGTTGAACTCCATAAAGGAGAAACAGTTAACTTGTTAGTCAATTATGATTACCCGAAAGTAATTATAATAAAGACTTTAAATCTCNTTTTTTTTTATTACATCACATGAAAACAGTACTTATTAATACTAATTACATTTATGACTTCGTCTACCACATCTTTCGATGAACAACATTTCCATCGCAGAGCGAGGAGATACTAAATTCCGCAGAGTAAAGACTCTCCATAAACGACTAAAAAAAGATCAGTAGTGTAGGCGAATGCCGACAAAAAAACTTTTTTAATCGGCTATAAACAACCTTCACATTATTCCTGTATGTTCTCCGTAGGCTACCAACCATACGAACGTGTACTTAAAGAATGACTGATGCACCTTCTAGGGAAAAGGCATTGGGGGAATAGCATCAGCCATCATTTAAGTACACTGCTACATGTTTCCATGCAGAGCGGACTATATCTTCTATGATTTCTCATAGCTTCCCGTTTCGCTTCACTTTACTTCATCTGTATACTATGCTGTTTTAGCGGTTGATTTTGCACTTGCCTTAGCTGCTGTTGTAGTTGTATTTGCTGCTTTGTCTGATGCAGCATTTGCTTTGTCTTTTTCTTCAAGAGCAAGTTCTCTCTCTTTATTTTCTTTCATACGACGTGTCGCCACATCTTTGTCAAAAGCCTTAGCTAAAAGTTTATCTACTGAATCAGTGACCTTAGATAACTCTGTTAAAAACTCAGTATTCAAACTTAAAAGATCAACTGCTTCATCTTTAACAGCTTTCTTAGTTAAATCACCACGTTTCATAACTTTTTGTAATCTAAATTCTATATTAGACATTACACTGTCTACATCAGAAACTTTACCAATTAACGCACCAACCGCAGAATACTCTGAAGCTGTTAATGCAATGAAAGAATCAGGTTCATACTCAATTGCGCCTTTTAAAGCACGAATTACACCTGAACGATTTTTAAAGAGAAATTGTTTTTGTCCTCTTAACTGCTTTTTATTAGCAAGATCTTCATGCTCTAGAATATAAGTTCTTATATCATCCAATGCAACAATAGCTGGACTCTTACTAAGTACTTTCTCTTTTTTTAGAGCTTTTACTACTGGTTTCTTTTGAACAACAACACCTGGAGCTACATTCACTTTTGCTTTCGCAGCTTTTGCTTTTCTTGATTTGCGATTTTTTTCGCGTTTTTTTAATTGCTCAGGAGTTAATTGATCATCAGGGATTACGATACTATTTTCTGCCATTTAGGGTCCTTATAATTGGGGAGGTTAAATGAAACAGATGAAGAAGGTTGTGAAGCTACTCTACTCACATATTAGTTACTTAGAACTAATGCATATTTATATGCAAAATGCTTTCGATAGTCTCTGGGGGCTCACCTCAACGGTGATGGTACCCTGCTGATTGACCCTATTACTTAGATTTTAAGGGTTCGACGCGAATCTTTCGATGCGTTATCCTACTAAGTACTTAACAGGTGGTTCCAGCATTTAGGGAAATTTAACGACGGCCATATCGTTAACCGTCTTGAGGTTTTACACCTCGTGTTTAAAACACTTTTAGCTTACGCCAAGGATATGAGGATAAAAAACCACATTCCAAACATTCTCATAGAGAAAAAAAATACATAACGAAATTATACCACAAATATCTACAAAAAACATCCGTATGTGTTTTATAGATACCAATGGGTGAAAGACGCTTTTAACGTCTTAATGATGATACCGCTTTAACTAATTCAACATTATGCTTTGATGTCTCGTAAAGAGTACTGCTCACAGTACTCGATGCAGATGATATCATTGCCATAACGCCAAACAAAAAGCCAGCGGCTATAATATACTTGTTCATATCTCTCCTCCACTGTGTGCTTTTGTTTCTAATACATCCAAAACTTTATGTCCAGAATTTTCTTTATGTTTTGAACTAAACATAATAGAATCCTCTTGTTCAAGTAGTTGATTTTGTACTATTGCAGAAGTTAAGTTTTTGGCTTGGAAGCCGGCAGAGGTGTATGATTCAAGTGTGTGATTAATAATCGCAGTCATGTCAATCCTTTGTAATAAAATAGTGAGCGAAACGGTCTAAACCGCCTCGTCGCACTACTCTATATACGAAAAATTGATTGAATCACTTCCTGACCATAAATGGCCTGCTAGAGTATCGTGAAATCGACATCCACCCATAAAGCTGGTGGCTATAAGATAATAAATTATCTATTTAGAAATAACAACCGAAGTTTGATCTGTAGAAGAAGCAATATCTTCTGCTGAACCAAAATTATGAGTAAAAACCCAAAACGATGTTAGTGCTATTGCAATTATTAAAAATTTCATTTCATTTCTTTATATGATTAAAACACCATAAAAAAAAGACTACTCACCCTTTGAGGGAGAAGAATATTTTTCCCAAAAGGAGCTTTCGTTATAAATCACTACACTTCATATCATAAGATATTCTTTTTCGTGTTGGTGGATAAGCCTGCAAGAAAGGCATAAGTTGGTAATACATTGTGTTCATCATAGTTCGCTACTATAACCGTGCAAATTATTTGCACTGCTGCATGTCTCCATGCAGATCAGACTATATCTTCACCTAAAATAAGGTGTTCCCCTTTTCGCAATACCTGTTCGGCTATTTTTTGCGTTTTTTGTTATACGCTCTTTTTTGTTGTTCAGTTGAATATCCTAATTGAATTTCATTCTGAATTGTTTTATCAATGTCTTGTAAAAAGTCTTCTATCTTCTCATTTATGCTTTTGGAGCGAGCTGCTATTTCGCTTACTTTTGCATGATTACCTTTTCGCAATGCTGTATTCAAATGAATAGAGTAAGCGGTATTTATTTGTTCAATATTAATTGCAACTAACGCTGCTTGTTTAGTTGTTGGATTAGAATGAGCAATCGTGTAGGTTTGTTTACCTGCTTGTGATTTAATAACACTAAGTGCGTTAGTCAACATAGAGATAAGCCCCCTACCCGATGATTTTGTTAGGTCTGCATTATTGATAGTCCTGAGCAGAGTTTCTTTGAGTAAGTTATGATTCTTTTTAGTTTTGATTGTGACTCCTTTGTAGTAAAGAGCCGAACGCTTGTAAGCTAAAGTTAGTCGTTGAACCTTCTCCGGTAAAAATACTACGGAGCTTGGATGCGGATTTGCCATAATGAATTATCTCTATTTCTTTTACCATACCAAACACATTACTGTTTGCCGCTACATAGTTTCTTATGAAGTTTGGTGAATAGAGCTTTAGGCGGTTCCCGTCAATTTGAGGAATACTGGCCATAAGTTAACCAGACAGTTCTTTAGATAGTCAAAAGCCTCAAGGAGGTGAACTGGGTGACTTTAGAGCTTGCGCTCAGGCGTTAATGATAAAAATCAAAAAAACCAAATGTCTCAAATAGAGAAAAAAATACATGGCGGAAGTATATCACATATTTTTTTTACTTATTTTATATTTCGTAGTATTGGAGTGATAGCAATAACTCTATTAAAGTATTTATTATTATAAAGTATTATAGAGCTTAAAATATTATAGGCGTAAATTACCTTAGCTTGGGCTCTACAGAGTTATTACTTTTAATAGATATCGTAGTAATGTAGCGATAAATCGTAGTAAGTAATGGATAATATCGTAGGAGCTAGGTGACATAGTTACTATTTCGTAGGACTTGAGCGATATATATAGCTATATCGTAGCGTTTACGCGACAGTAAAGAATAATATATAAATACAGCGCTAAAACCTCTTTTTCATTAGTAATATAGCTATCTTACTAACCTCATCGTAGTGAATGAGCGATATTACAACAAAAACTTCATATTTATTGCAAACCGTAGCAATATATTACATAAATACCTACGGTTTACTACATAAATATTACATAAACACCTACGAAATCATTAAAATATGATTTTTATTACATAATGGCCTACGATAAGGTGGCTATGTCTAATATCTATCTACGAACTAGCCCTATATTGTCAAATATTTACCTACGTTTAGAATATAAAATAACATATATAAATATATATATTTAAAATTATAAGTTAAAGTATAAATACTACAGTTTTTATCAAATAACCACCTACGAAAAAGAATTACGTTAAATATTTGACTACGATTTGCAAATTTAGGTAAACTACTCTAAACGTTTAATAAACGACTACGATTTATTAAATAATTATCTACGAAAAGGCCATTAATGCCCAACTCCAAAAAATTACGCGGTAGAGAACTTCGTGTTGATAGAGCATTTGCTCAAGCAGACATTACCTATAAAAAGAAAGAAGTTATACAAATTGTAAATGGAAACAGAGTTGTACAAAAAGTTAATGTTGCAACTCCTAACCAAGAACGTATCAATGACGCGATTACAATGCATTTTCAAGAAGCTGCTAGGAAAGGAATAGATTATTTTAAAATAGAAGAATCAGTTATAAGTGAACTAGAAGAAACTTTCATAAAACACAACCTCTTAAATAATAATCCTACTACTGATGAAAGAAGATTAAAAAATGCTTGTATACGTCAACGAATAGATGAAAGAATAATAAAGCATTTTGATGATCCTAAGATTGAAATGACATATGACGAACTAATCGATTTCAGTGGAATTAAAAGCGGTAAAAACTTTGCTCAGACAATTAGTACTATTATGTCTGTTAAAGGTAAATCAAGTAAAGAATTTAAGCGTGATATAGTCAATTTTGAAACCATGAGTATTGATAATACAACATATAAATCAGTAGTAGATATATCAGAGGTTGAAGTGATTCTTGACCCTGAGATGGCACAACACTATCCTTTAATTGAAGATTTTTTAAATGCAAAAAAAATGCCAGATGGAAGGGCCTTTCGTAATAAAAAGAAATATATAAAAAGAATAGTATTTACATTAACAAAAAGTGTGCTCCCTCATATTGTTGCACAAGGAAGGGATTATGTTGCATTACTCCCTCACAATAGACAAGCATATAAACTACAAATAACTTATCATATTGACACCTACATCACTTCTATACAAAATGCACAAGAATATAGATCATTAACTGATTTTACCCCTGCAGCTCTTCAAAAGAAGTTTGGTTATGATTGGGATGAGTTCTATGAGTTTATGAGACAAGTAATGGAACCAGGAATAAAAGATTTCAACACAAATGATAGAAGAACAGTAAGTTATCTCGTACAGCGTGGCACAACTGAATGGAAAGACCCTAAATCAACAACAAGGGGCGCAAGTCCTATTACAAAGTTTAGATGGGTTATAACAGGTTATGAGAACACTAAACGTGATGAGGTAGATGGTTCATTATATTATATTGCTCAACAGCTATTAAACAATGAACTAGAATATACTGAAAGTGATAAAACTGTAATTGAAGTTGCGCAAGATATTGCTTCTCAAATTGAAACAGAGTTACCTGATATGACCATATTATTTGGAGTATCTGTTACTGAGTGGTTAAAACGTGCACAAGAAGAACTTGAGTATGAAGAAAAGGTATTGCAATTATTGAAAATATCTGATGTAAATGATATCTTGTATGATGAAGAGCTCATGGTTCTTGTTAGTGATAAAATAAATCTATCTAGTTTAAAGAATCCTTCAGACAGTTATGAATATTTATTCAAACTTTTGAAGATAGAAATAACGGAAGTTAAAACTCCTAAAAAGAAGAATGAAACCTTTCCTATTAATAATAAAGTGTTTATTTTAAATGTGCTTAAAAGTGCCCATGAACATGACTTTAGCAATCCAATT
Organism: SAR324 cluster bacterium; assembly: GCA_002401295.1. Taxonomy (GTDB): domain Bacteria; phylum SAR324; class SAR324; order XYD2-FULL-50-16; family XYD2-FULL-50-16. The sequence continues at coordinate 19,278 of NVSR01000001.1, forward strand.
CACTTTTTTTATACGATATACAATTATTATAAATCCAATGGTACTAAAAAACATGATTGGAATAGTGTTATAAATAACTGGCTAATAAATGGCAAATATGATAAAACTAAAGAGACAAGTATAAAGCTTGCAGTCACACCCCAAAAGGATACAAGCACAAGACACATAGGCTTTTGGAGTGCCTCACAAGAGGTTTTAGAAACAGAGACAGAAATTATTTCCATAAGTTTTGAACTAATGGCTGAATTAATTGCAGATGGCAATGTAAAAATATATGGAGCACTATGATTATTGATCAAGAATCTCTCTTATTCAAATCAGGGTTTGAAGTCACAATACTTACTTCTTTAATTTTTGATTACAATACTATTGAGAGTAGCGACCCTGGGATACTTACGAAAATAATTCCAGATGATTTTTACACCCCTGGGCATAAAGAAATCTATAAAGCAATTTTATATTTAAATGAGACAGATACCCCTATAAATGAAGAATTTATTCATAAACACTTAGTACAAAAAGATAAGTTTAATGAGCAAGTGATGCTTAATATTTTAACGGCCTCCCCTGCCGCCAATATAAATGCATATATTGATACATTAAAAAAACATAGAATGTCTAGAGAAACGTTATCACTATGTAATCTTTCAAAAAATAAATTATTAGAAGGAATAGAACCAGATACTGTATTGATTGATATAGAAAATAGCCTAGATGCTCTTAGAAAGATAGGACATGGAAACAACAATATTGTAACAGGCGCTAATCTTTTAGAAGAATATGAACAAAAAACTATTGAAAGAGTAAAAACTTCTTTTGAACCAATTGAATCTATCTTACCTGAAGGTATTGATAAAGGGTCTTTAATTGTTATAACGGGAGAGACAGAAACAGGTAAAACACATCTTACTTACTCCATAATAGAGAGTGCAAGTAACAATTGTCTTACAGGTCTTATCTCACTTGAATTTGGTGAAGAAGATTGGGTCACTCGCATTAAGGGCTTAATGAGGTCTAATATAAGCATTAAACCCGAAAACATATATACTGAATTTGATGCGTATGATATAAATTCTTTATCTACTATTTTATACGATTGGCACAATATTGGAGTTAAACTAGTAGTAATTGATTCACTCTCAGAAATATTTAATTACAACTATTCTAGTGAAACAGAAAAAATAAATTATATTGCAAAAGTTATCAACATGATCGCAAAGAAAACAGGAATGATTATAATTTTAATTGCCCAAGGTAGTAAAGAAGATAATAATTCAAATAGACCAGGAGTACTGAACTCCGTGCTTGTTCCACATTGGGCAAAGATCTTCTGGAAAATTTCTTATAATGAACAAACTAGAGTTAGAACTTTACAATGGAAAAAGAACAAACAAAGCCGTGACTACCCATTGCAAAAACTATATTTTAATTCTAATGGTGAAATTACAACCGGTTTAAATCAAAGTATGAAAAAAAATCTTAAACCATTGAATTAATTTTTCTATAATAAAAATTTTTCAATAAAATCTTTTAATTTTTCAATTTGATCTTCATCAAGTTTCTTAGGAATATCGATTTTTGTACTTTTACTACTAGTTTTGATTTCTAATAAAAGCATAGTTTCCTGAGGTTTATTCATTATTTTAATTTTATTTAATAGCTCTACCCTACTTCCTTCAGGTCCAATAAACCAAAAATAAAGCTTTATAGCTATATCTTCATCTGATATTTTTCGAATTGCATCTAAAGATTTAATATCTGATGTACTTTTATTTTCTTTTAAATCACTAATAATTTTTTCTGGTAGGGATAATAATTTATGAATTTTACTCATTGTCGATTGATCTCTTCCAATTGCTGCAGCAAAGTGACTTACATTTTTGTAATTATTAGATGTTATCGCTAAATCAATACTTAATGCTTGTTCTAGTCTACTCATCTCCAAACGTTGGTCATTTTCTATAAAGGCCAATGCCTGTAAATCTTGTTTATTTATACTCGCTCTTATATCTGCTTTAATGCATGTTCTGTTTAACAGTTTATGTGCTGCTACTCTTCTATGCCCTACTACAATATAATATCCTGTACCATCTTCTTTAGGAGTAATTACAATATTATGTAACAACCCTTTACTTTTAATAGTATCAGCAAGCTCCATGATTTCATCATCATCTACTGTTAATCTAGGTTGAAAAGGATTATCTGTTAATTTGTTTATATCAACTTCAATATTTGTTTTTCCTACTTGAGTGGTGTCCTCTCCTGCCTTCTGCATTCTTTTTTGAATTGCAACACTTTTCTTTTTCTTTTTTTCTTCTTTAGTTAAAACAGTTTCCGTAGTATCAGAACTCATTTCAAGTCCATCTGTAATGTTATCAATTATATCCATATTATTCAACCTCTTCTAATATAAAATTCTTCTTTATAGTATTACATAAAGAGTTAATTCTCTTTTTTGCTACTCTATATGCAACCCTGTTTGTTTCATCTAATGAATTGATATCCATTTGATTATCTTCCATAGTAGCTATAGCTCTTGATTGCTTAAGAGCCGACATATTAATTTGAAACTTTATTTTCTTATCTATATTTACTTCTTTTAATGAAGCTATTAATTTCTTAGCATCATCTTTTAATCTTACATCATCTAAATATTGATTAAGGATAAACATTAATTTGTAATCACCCTCAAAATAATTTGTTCCTTCCCCAAAGTACTGCTCTACAGTTTCAATTGTAGTTTCTCGGGCCCTTTTACCAGGAGAAAAAGGAATTATAAAGTGATCTATATGTTCTCTTAAATCAAGAAGTTCACCAGATATTTCACCTGGAGTATCTACTATTATGTAATCATAGTTTTGTTTTAAATCTTCAATTACTTCTTTGGCATTTAGCTCACTATCAAATTCACTAAAGTCTACAGTAGTTGCAGCATTACATTCACTTGCTGTTTGTGAAATATCTAAATTTAACACAACTGCATTACTTAGATTAGATGCAAGTAGATTGGCTAAGGTGCTTTTTCCTGATCCACCCTTAAAGGTTAATAGGGCAATAATAATTGTTTTTCTTTGAGTATTATCATACTCTTCTACTGAATCAAATACAGCATCATACATAATACTATATTTGTTTGGATTTTCTTGTTCTATTGTTCTTATTGTTGATACACTTTTTTTAAATCGTTCTGCAATTCTTATATGAATTTCGCTTTTAGTTAAAGTTTCCATTAGTAACCCTTTAGAGTTTTATATTTCAAGATGATAACAGAATTTACAAAATAAATAAATATTTTTACAAATTTTTTACAATATTTCTAGGAGCATGCTCCTAATTATTACAATAAACCCCAAAAAATGGGGATAAATATTTTTTATTATTTTTATGAAAATAAATAAAACTTCTTCTACAAATTAGGGGCATGCCCCTAATTTCTTTAAATTCAATAATATGTATTGACATAAAATTTTATTTTATATAGGATGTTAAGATATTTACATAAAAGGGAAAATAATGAAAACAAAAATCATTAAAACTACACTGACAGTTTTATTAGCAATAGTTGCAACAGGATGTGCTTCAAGAGACTACAGAATTTCAGTAGAAGAAATAGAAAACATTCAAATACCTTCACTAAAAGAAGAAAAAGTTTTACACGCTGCCACAGCAAATGCTTTTCGCACAAATGCAACCGACATATTTATAGGTGATTCTGAAGAATCATTTTGGTTACTCTTCCAAACTATTTCTGATAAGACATTAAAAAGTGGAAATAATTATTTTGCTATTTATAAACCCAGGTACCTTAGTAATATAGATGGTGTTCAGCTACATACTATGGATAAGGTTAAAAGCCTTTGTGTAGATAAACAATCACGAAGTATGATTGATAAGCTAGTTGTTTTTGATTGGGGAAGTTTAAATGAACTTTATTGTAATTCAATAAATAGCAATTCTGGTTTTGCCGAGTTTGTTATGTTTAAGAATAAACCAGAAGGTCTTGAAGTATATGATGCAAAAAAAGTTTTAACTTATCTCGATGACTCAGGAAACTTTGCAGATGAATTGACTTATGAAGAGGATGGAAGCGATGTTACACGCAGCGATAAAGTCTCGGTTTATTCACAATGGTATGAAGAACAAAGAGACTTTTGGCCTAACGAGGGGGATAACATCCCTTTTCCCGATAATAAATAAAATTTAACAAATATATATAAAAATATATGTTAAAATGTTGTTTCTGAAATATCTATTTCCATTATAGATTTTCAAAAAAACCCGAGCATAGCAGCGATATCTCTTTTTTGGAGTAGGGTTTAGAACAGGACTATCAAACATGGCTATAAAGCATATAGAACATACTTTAGCAGATGCTATAACATCTATGACCGATACATACGGTATAGATGAATATACATCTTTATCTATTCTTGAGTATGCAATAGGGAAATCATACAATTCAGATTTTCCAGCTGCAATCTGGGAAGATGGAACTATATCCATTATCACTGATGAAGGCCAAAAACATTTCCAACTTTCAAATATGAAGCTTGGGCAAATAAAAAAAATTGTTACTGATGAAGTAGCAAAATATGTTAACCTCAACAACGTATCAATATTTACTAATATCTCCTCGATTAACTCTAGTATCTTTTACATGCACATTGAAAAAGTCAATGGCAGACATGTAGAGGGTAAAGTATTTAGGTATTTAGATAAAAAGGAAGACAATGTTCTTCTAAATGGTATTCATGCTACATTAAGAGTTAGTTCTAAAACTATCTTTCCTAAAGATAAAGAAAGAGATATATTTAAAGTAGGTAATAATATCCTTGTTTCCTTTGATCATTTAAAAGAAAATGATGATGGCACTATTACAGCTTCTTTTACTCGAAACTCTAAAAAACTGATTACATACGTTATAAATTCCTCCTTTTCTAAACTCAATGTATTAAATATTGAATACAAATACTCACACTGGTTCAATAATCAAACAAATACTATCTCCATTCTTGAAAGAGATTGCACTGTATCTAAAGAGCACAGGCTCTATATATTCTCAAAAATAAGAAAAAAAATAAATACAAATGTCAGATTTATTGACAAAAAGGAAAACAATGAAGATTAGTCATGTATACGCAATTGCAATCATAGAAGGAATAGTATCCTTAGGAATAGAGGTTAGTGCTTTTAGACAAATAACACCTTTTTTAGGTTCATCATTAGAAATAACGACAATGATACTGTCTTTCTTTCTAATCGCCCTTGCATTTGGATACAAAGTAGGGGGACAATTCAAAGGTGATATTTACAGGCGTTTAAGTTACAACTTTGTTTTAGTACTTCTCTTTGCACCTATTGCTCTGAGTTATAAAGTTATGGCACTTTGGTTTAGTATTGATATTAATATATGGCTTCAATTTACTATATGGCTATTAGCAACAGTAGGCTATCCTATTTTCCTCTTAGGACAAACGATACCTATCTTGTCTTCGCAAAGTAGCTTTAAAACACATTCCGAAGCAAGTGGTAACATATTGTTTTATTCTACTTTAGGAAGCGTTATTGGGGCTATTGGGGTAAGTGCATTTCTTTTTAATACCTTAGGTGTTGGCATGACATTAGTTGTTATAGGTGTGCTTATTACAGCAATGACAGGAATACTTTTTATTTATACCGAAGAACGCTTTATTCCAATTGCTACCATCGCAGCTTTAAGTATGGTGTTTATGTTAAATATTAAAACTACTTTCGTGGTTCAAAATGCATATGCAAATGTCAGTATCGCTCAAACAGTTGATAAAAGACTTTATTTTAAAGTAAATAACAATGCTAGTTCAACAATTCATAAAGATGGAAAACCTGCACGTTATATGGAAGCAATAAGAAATGCACTAGAAGTGGAAATTTCTAATAATTCAAAGGTACTTGTAGTTGGAGCAGGGGGGTATACATTATCTCACTTATACAACAAATTCGATGTTACGTATGTAGAAATTAACCGGGACTTAAAAGCCGCAGCAGAAAAATATTTTCTAAAAAAACCAGTAGTAGGTAAAGTTATACATGAAGATGCACGTGCCTATTTTATAAAGACAGACACAATGTATGATGCCATTTTATTAGATGCATATAATGGAAACTTTGAAGTACCTGCACATATGATGAGCGTTGAGTTTTTTAAAAATGTTAAAGAGCATTTAAATAAAAATGGAATTATTTTAGTCAACATGATAGTTGATCCATTTTTTAACGATACTTTCTCATCCACATTTCGTAACAGTTTAAATGTAGGTATTGGCTCTTGTACCTATGTAACTAATCAATTACGTTCAGGTATGGGTACTGTTATGGCTATGTGTAAGCCTGATATGCAAACAAAGGTTTATACAGACGATTTAAATAAGGTTTCACTAGATATGTCAGAACGAAAGTTTATGGCAATGCAAGTAGTAAAAAGTAGAAAGTAATGAGCTCTCTGCATATAACTGATTTTGCTCAACGATTTTTAGATACTGCAAAAAATGTAAAAATTGCTAACTTAAAAGTATTGGCCCATCCAGCAGAGATAGATAGAAAAGAATTTTTTGATTTATTTGTTACAAGTAAAATAAGAAAAAAAGACGTTTTTATTAACTTAAATACTATCGTAGGTTCACGTGAACCATATAATGGTAGAACTTGGTATAAAATGCTAAATACCCTTGAAAGAGGGCGTACCAATGTTAATTTATTAGAAGATAATGATTCTGAATATTGTTTAGACTTCTACATTCATCCAAAAAAATTCAAAGATCATAGAGATGAAAAACCATGCATACACTTTTATAATGGAAGTGGTTACATTGTCACAGGGCAACACAGGTTTTGTATTGCGAAGTTTTTACAAGCATGTGGATATATACCTCAGCAGGAGATAGGCCCCTCAGAGGCTAAATACATCAATTATGATGCAGAGTCTTTAAAGCTCTTTATAAACACGTATGATAGCTTTAGAGCCATCAGAAGAAAGACGTTTGGTTCTTCATATAGAGGTGCAAAGTTACAAATCGAAGATATCACTTTAAACTACGGAAAAATTAAAGGGAATCCTACTTATGTAATTCACTATAACTCAAGATTACATCTAGAAACCAGACAGATAAAACTTTCTAACGTGAATGAATTCATCTATAAATATAATGAACTACTCTATTACCCAGAAAAAAAATATATATCTGCTGCCAAACAAATGTATAAACGTATCAAATCAATGGTTGCTTAAATGACAACTATTGACACGCTTATACAAGAAGCAAATAAAAAACTCAAGACTAGCTCCAAAGTGCTATGTGTATGGCCATCTCATTTAGGCGAACATAAAGTAGGCGTTCACTATGCTACAAAATACAAATTTAATGTCTTAAACATCATGATGTCTGAAACAATGATAGACAAGGGTAGGGCATTAGCATTAGAAGAGTTAAACGAAGACGACGTGCATATCATTAAGAACACAAAAGATATAAGAAAGGGATGTTCTTTCATTACTATCAAGTTACTTTCAAGTCACAAAGAAATACAAGATAGATTGATTGAATGTTCTTATGATCTTTGTGTTTTTTATGATGCTCACAAACTACTGGGAAGAAGTTATCTTTCAACTATACAAACTTTACTAAATAATAAAAATATTAGGAAAAGTTTAGCTATCTCAGCTACACCCTTTAGAGATGATGGTATGGGTCTTGGTTCTTTTTTTGGAGAAATTGGATTTTACTATGATATTACTATGGCTATGCAAGAAAAAAATATGCGTATGGCTCAATACAGTAGTGYAGACAATGAATATAGTGAACAACTAGATAGATATAAGACTATCTTAAATATTCTTTCTCAAGAAGCTAAAGCAACTATTATCTACTGCAAAAGCTCCGAAGATGTTACGTCCCTATGTCAGTACCTAAGAACACAGAATATAAGTGTAAGAGAAATATCTAGTTCTTATACCAAAGCACAAGAAGATGTAGTACTAGAAGACTTTAAATACAATAGAATAGATGTTCTGTGTAACTACGGTGTTATGAATGAACGCATTGAATCACGTTACACAGATAGAATCATCCTTTCTCGTAATATTACATCTTTGGCATACTATGCACAGGTTCTTACCTCAGCTGCAAAAGATATAAAAAGAGGAGACCTGGAAATTATAGATCTCTTTAACAATGAAGTGATAACTAACTTAAATACAATGCGTGAAAATTTTTCATTTAAAAAAGTTGATCAAAAGCTAGTTGCAAAAGAAAAGGTCAACAAAAAACATAAAGAGTTACCAGCACTTAATGATGAGATAACTAATACATATAGCTATAGTATTAATGAATTAGATATTAAGATGAGGTCAGAGCTTGTAAGTATAGGTGAGTACTTTGTAATACCTCTTGGATACGTCAAAAGATTCTTATTAATATCAAACAACTTTACCTCTGTCTGGCAGATTAATAAAAATGAAATCACCAACATTACAAAACCTCTTCCTACTATACAATCTTTAGAGTTATGGATTAAAGAACAAATAAAAAAATATAAAGATGATAAAAGCTATAACAAACTTTATGAATCAATGAAGGATAAACCATCTGAAAAACAACTATTTTATGTATCCCAGTTCATAGAACTAAAGATAATAACAACTCAAAAGAAATGGAATAGATATGAAGCAGCTGCCGTTATGTCATATGGATTTTATACAGCTTTTAAAGATAATATAAAACTCAATTTTTCAGAAAATTCTAGCTCTAATAAGAGATATACAATTGAAGAAAATGGAAGCGTTGTAGGCGCTAAAAATATCAGTGATGTAATCGATGCATTTATAGATAATAGAGTCTATATAAAAGCTAAAAAACTTTATGTTTTATTCAAAAATATAGAAAAATATAAAATAAAAAAAGAACCAATACCTACAAAAAAAGTAGAAAATATTTATTACATAGGTGATTATAAATACACAGATGATGATAAAAATAACTTTCCAATAATAAATTTAATAGAAGGATACTGTTTGAAATACAATATTTTAGGAGATGAAAATGAATAAAATCATGCATAAACCATTACTTGTTCGTAATAGATTATGTGACAAAATTAATCAAATATTGTTCAAGATTATTGATAAGTGCATTACACAAAAACATAAAAATGAACTGCTTGAGTACTTATATGAATCAAAAAAGAATATTACAAAAGCTGAGTTTGCTGATAAGGTTATGGACACAAAAGAAGATATAGAAAGAGGACTTGCCCATATCCAAAACACAAAAGCAATGCTTGAAAAAGAAAACTTTATACTCTCTAAAGATAAAGAAATCTTCTATACAGGTCTTGTAGATATAGCCACTTCGTATATTGAAAAAGATATTGATGGCATTAGAAATACACTAATCGATTTAGGGTTTTTACTCTCTATTGAAAACACAATAAATAAGGAATCGTAATGAATGAAACACTAGAAGGCATAACAATAGGTGACATAGTTAAGGTAATTGATACCCCAGAAAAATTTTCTAAGTTTGCTGAATTCTTTGTAGAACTAGCAATAGAAGATATTGATAGAAATGCTTCTAATGCAGAAAGAATACTTCCAATAATAAGAGATTCTAAATATAAAAGTTATTCAATAATGATACCTTTTCTCTTTTTTTCACTTGCTAAGTATATGTCGTTTTTAAACAATAACAACAAAGCAATAGAAATGCAAGTTATTGAAATTCTTACATTAGATGATCTAAAACATAAATTTGGTACTCAAAAATTAATTGTAAATGGCGTCTTTGAAAGCATGTATAAACTAGTATCGCTTAATGAATATAGTGTAAGAAAAAATGGAGGAGGGATTCAAAAAATTGTTCCAAGGTGGTTTGCATTAAGTGTTTTCTATTCTAATGGAATGGCAAAAGAACTTATGATTTTACCATGTGTAAAAGGAGCATTTCAAGAACTGATTGACGTTAATGGATTACTAGAAGAAGTAATTAAAAAAGCACAAGTAAATTTTCCTGTTGAACAAAAGGCATTTGGTTCATATCAAGTGTCTAGTTATTGGGAAAGTGAAAGAGTAGAAAGAAAATTAATTCGAGATTGGAATTGAATAACGCACTTCTTGCGACAAATATTATATATATTATACATATTATATATTATATATAACTTAAATTATATATATTATGAGAATATATTATAGATATATTAACCGTAGGTATATATTAATATATGGAGGTCCACTTGGATTATTTTAGAACGATAGATTTTTTAGATTTGACTGTTGAAGCATATTTCTTTATTGCTATTTTTTATACAACTGTTATGTTCATAGGATATAAATATTTTATAAGAAAAAAAGGTTCTAATGGTGATTTCGAACAATCATTAGAGAACATAAAACTAGTTGTAAATGAGACAACTATGTTAAAAAAAGAAAACGCAGAATTAAAAGAAAAAATAAGTGACTATGAATTTAAACTAGATGTAAACTCAAGTAACAGTTTCATGTTCCAATTTAAAGAGCTAGACAAAATGTTTAAAGAAGAAATCAAAGGAAGAAAACTAGATAAGAAAAAAATTAGCTCTTTAGAGAAAAGGTTAGAAACTTTTAATAATGAAAAAAAATCTTATCAAAAAGAAATAAGAGAAATTGAGAAAAAATTTGAAGACAAGAAAAATATTTCTGTACCAGCAGTTCAAGCTTTTTATATAATTAAGAATTTCAAAAAATATAATTTCTTTGCTAATGAAAATGGACAAGTTCTTTTTAGACCTTTTTTAGAAAAAGAAAATGTTAATAGTGAAGAGGTGACAATTGATCAAGAAGAAGATGTTGAACAAGTTGATAGACAAATAGAACATAAAGCCAAAAAGAATAATAAACCTTATGCATATCTAGGCGAAGAAATTGTTAATAAAATTGATGGTGGTGAAACTTTTAATGAGCCGCTTGATGGTGGAAGATTTAAATTACACTCTCTTCATGGATATACGATTATGAACAATGGCAATATCGAAAAAACTGTTAATTATGAAAAGAAAGATATTAAGAAAAAAGATGATTTTGTAAAAAAGGAAACTTACAAAAAAGAAACTTTAGCAAAASTAGAAAAAGATATTGAAAACCAAACTGAACAAATAGATAAAAGTGACTTTCCGAAAAAACCAAAAGTTGAAACAAACGACAAGAGCATCGAAGAACTTCCTAAAACTCAAACAGTAAATATAAATGAAGATGATAYYTTTRSWGAKATWGAWGRAATAATACAAGAAGAAGAAAATATTAATAATAGTTTTGAAGAGCAACCACAAACTACAAAGAAATTTATTTACCCTAAAGATATTGATTCTAACTCATATGGAAAACTTTTAGTTAAAAATAAAGGAGAAGAACTTGATGAACAATCCATCTGGTTTACAAATGAGTTATTAGTCATTTGTAACGCCTCCGAAAGACCCCTTCTTTTTAAAAATAAAAAAGATGTTTATCTAGATATTTCTGTGTTGGGCGTACTGGTAAAAAAATACATTGATGAACCAATGCTTTTTGATAAGAAAATTATTAATAAAGGTGATATTGTTGAACGTATAAAAATTAGAGAAATAGTTGAACACTTAATTGAAACTGGAATTGAGAATAATATTGAGGCTCCATTCTCAATGACGCTTTCTGGAAGAATTTCAACAACTAGTATTTTTATAGATAAAGAGGTTCTATTCAAATCAGATGCACTTAGTATTAACAATAAATTCAGTGGGTACTCATTACTTTTAGCTAAAGCATTTGAAACAGATGAATTAGAAACAAATCAAAAAATGACAAATGCACGGTATGACCAATATAATGAATTCAAGGTGTTTTTTGCATCTAAAAAAGAATATGAGAAGCTAGATGAAACTGTTAATAGTTGAATCCCCTAATAAATCAAATACCTTAGAACTTAACCTTAGTTCTGAAGATATATTTGTAATTGCCACCAAAGGGTCAATAAAAAACTTTTCCGAAAATGAATTTGGTATTTATAAAAATAGTAAAGGTGACTTCGTTGGTCAATATATTGAAGATAAAGATAAAACTAAACTTTTAGACAAAATTCAAAAATTGATTGATAAGTCTTCTCATGTTTTTGTAGGGAGTGATCCAGACAGAGAAGGGGAAGTAATTGCTAAGCATATAGTCGAGAGATTCGCTTTAAGCCCCTCGAAGTACTCTAGAGTCTATTTATATTCATTAGCAAAGAAAGATGTTTTAAGGGCTCTTAGCGGAGAGCAGGGCATCGTAAACATGATGGTTGCCAGCTCAGGAACTACAAGAAGACTTATTGATAGGTTTGTAGGTTATTTGCTTTCTCCAATGTTAAGAGAGTCTTTTGTTAGCAGTAATAAAGGAAAACCTCGTGGAATTGGCAGAGTATCCATGAAAAGCCTTAACTTTCTAGCAAATAAACAAAGAGAACTTGACGATTGGGAAGAACATAAAATAGGACGCTTTTATGCAACGTATAGAATTGATGAAGAAACAACAATAAATGCTTATTCTCAAGAAAAATACAACGCTAACGAGAAAGAGTGGTTAGATGCGAAATTGAAAGATACTAAAAAATCAGAACACATAGTATTTGAACATAAACCAAACTTTTCGTTTGAGTCACCCCCAGCCCCATTGTCTACAGATGAATTATTGTCTGGTGCATGGTTTTTATATGGCTTTAAAGAATCAAAAACAATGGAGTTGGCACAAAGTTTATTTCATAAAAGCTACATTACTTATCATAGAGCAGATTCAAAAAACTTCCCAATAGAGGCAATAAATGAAATTATAGATTATGCAAATGAAAAATTTGGTGAAGATAAGATAGAACAAGCACCAAGAGAATTTAAAAATAGTGATTTTGCACAAGAGGGGCATGGTGCTATAAGACCAATTTCATTTGGAGTGGAGATGTCTCCAGATACAATAAATAAACATGGAGTAGTTAGAGATGAAATTGGTTTTAATGGGAAGTACCAATTTATTTCTGAAGATGAATGGAAGATTTATAGTTTCATTTGGCTTAGAGCATTAGCCTCTCAGTTTAAATCAGCTTATTGGGACAAGTCTACAGCCCTAGTAAAATCAGCAGGTATAGTATGGAAAATTGACGCGAATAATCTTATTACTAGTGGATGGAGAGAAATACGAGGAGAAATACTAAAAAAATCCGTAGGACTTGAATGGGATGAAGGTAATGCCCCTGGCCAAGATATATCAATGATATGTACTAATATGCAATTAGAACTTGAGGAAGTAACCTTATCAATAAGAGATGCTAGAATGCCATCACGTTATTCAAGAGGCACCTTGATAGCAGCAATGACGAGTTTTGGGATAGGAAGACCATCAACTCTTCATATGTATACTGATATTCTTATTGAAAAGGAGTACGCAGTAGAAGCAGATGGAATGCTTGAAATAACAGAATTAGGTATGGAAATTGATAACTGGTGTGAAGAATACGTACCTGTGTTTTTGAAAAAGAAATTTGCTAAAGAACATGAAGAAAAACTAAAAGAAATTGCTGAAGGAACACTTGATCCGCAAATATACATGAAAGAAATTTACGATATATTATCTGAGATAAGCGAATACATTGGTTACGTAATGCCTGATTTTGGTGCAACAGAGAAACAGGTAGAAAAAATAAAAGTTTTGGAAAAAGATAAAAATATTATTGTTGGAAATACCGTAATTAATTCCAATGAAAAAGCAAAAAGATTTTTAGAAACTAATGATGATGGTATAAAAAACAGTCTTGGTATATGTCCTGCATGTAACAAAGGGAAAATAACAGAAAAAGAAAAAGTCTTTGGTTGTTCTAACTATAAAAGTGGATGCAAGTTTTCTATTTGGAAAGAAAGCACAAAAACATTTTTTCATAAATTTGTAAGAGATGTAGGGTCAGACGAATTTACAATAATCATGAAAAAGTTATTAGCTAAAGAAACTTTTGTGTTAGATGGATTATATAGTGAAAAGAAAGAAAGAAATTTCGAAATGGAATTAGCCTTTACTGAATACAAAGAAGGAAAATGGCGACTAGGGTTTATTACGAAAGAATCCAAGGATGATGATACAAATAATACCTCTCCAATAAAATCTATATCAAAAAAAGCAGGTGGGAAAAAAGAATTTGAAAATGCTTGTAAAAGCTTTGTTCTTAATCGCACTGAAGCATTTGTTGTTTTAATTGAAAATACTAAACTTGAAGATATGCTTGAATTCTTCAAAAACAATTATACTCGAACTAGGATATACCAATTTAACGAAATGTGTATTGGAGTTATCGCTGGAGTAGAAAAATTAGACACTGCAGCCTTCGAAAAATCATTAGGGACTGGTGTAATTACAAATATTGCCACTCATGACACATTTAACTCAATAATTGCTAGAGTTACAACACAACAAATTAAAAATAAATTTATATACAAGGAAGAAGTTTGAGTCTAGAACGATTGATAAGTGTACCTGAAATGAGTAATGGAGATATGTTTGTTTTCGGACGTACTCTCATGGGAAAACATGCATGCGTTGAATGGAACCCTGATGCAAAATGGATGCTTAATGGAAACACTCTAATAGGAGGACAGTCAGGAACAGGTAAAACTAGATTATTAAAAGAAATGATCCGCTGGCTCTCGTCCCAAAAGAAAACAATAAAAGTAATTGACTTTCAAGGGGATATGGCAGTGCAAGGAGAAACTGTTTACGAAATTAGAGCTAGGTATGATAAATCCGAACACCATTATGCTATTAATCCTTTTGAATTTGATAAAGATTTAAAAAATGGAGGACCAACAGTACATTCAGCACTTTTAGCTGATATATTCAAAAAAGCCTTGTTTCCTAATATGGGGCCAATACAAAAACAAATGTTCAAACAGATGATAATGGATGTATATTATATTGCAGGTATTACAGAAGATTCAACTACCTGGACCCAAGAATTACCAACAATTACAGATCTAAGCTTATTCCATGAAAAGTTGCTTCAAATGTTAGGAGATAACCAATTATGGAAAATCAATCAACGCATAAACAAAGTGTTAAAATTAAGAACAGAGCATAGTGGGGGTTCTGATGAAATTAATGAAAAAATAGATAAAGAGATTTCATCATTATGCACAACAATGGTTGCATTAGGAGACTTCGCTAAGCATAAAATAGAAGATGACGAAAATGAATGGAATATAGATATTAAAATAAACCTTGAACCATACTATTCTAAAAAGTCACAATCAAAACTAGAATCTTTATCACCATACATAAAAGAGATGTCTTCAATGACTATCTTCTTAGGAGAAAGAGTCCCACTTGATACTATAGGACACGTTAGGTTTGATATTTCAGGTCTTACTAATGCTTCAAAACCATCTCAAGCGATATTCTTCTCTGAACTAGTAATGCAAGCAGAATTTAGAAGAGTAAAACTAAGAGGAGAGTACTCAATGTTAACAAATAAAATTGGTAAAAGGTTTGACACTGCAATTATTGTTGATGAATCTAAATTAGTATTACCGGTGGGAAAAGAAAAAGACAACCCTTATCATATCGCTCACAGAATTAATACCGAAGGCCGTAAATTTGGACTAATTTCGATATCTGCAACGCAATCATTTTCTCATTACTCTGATGATATATTGAAAAATGCAGGCGCTAAGATTATACTAAACTGCGATGGAAAAGAACATAAGGTCTTAAAAAGTAGTTACTCAAAGATTAACGATGGATTACTTTCAAGAATTTCTACATTTGGGATAGCTTTAGTT
Source organism: SAR324 cluster bacterium (assembly GCA_002401295.1). Taxonomy (GTDB): domain Bacteria; phylum SAR324; class SAR324; order XYD2-FULL-50-16; family XYD2-FULL-50-16. Next base: position 35,109 of record NVSR01000001.1, read on the forward strand.
GATACAGGGAAAAATGGATTTGAAACAGTCGTATTGCCTTGGGCAGATAAAAAGGCTTTAGGAATTGAAGAAGTAGATGAAGCTTTTTAAAAATTAAAAAAGTATATAAAATTTGTTACAACTATGCTACAATGCCAATTAATAAAGTCGGATCCGAATTGACCTATGTTTTTGATAGTCCTAAATATAGTTAGGTAAGGGGAGTCGGGATGCTGCTAATTTTCCCGCTGACTTTTGTTTACATACTAGCAGCCTTTAAATATTCTATCCCAGCTTTCGAAATTAACTCTATATTCCCATTACATTTAATTGTTAACTCATACTTGTCTAATGCTATTAATGTGGCATCTTCATACACTGTATTATTCACATAAATATTTACTGACGTTTCAGATGAAATTAACATATTATATATATTTCCAGGAATAAAAAAATCATTACCTTTAGAGGCATTTAAAGGAACTTCTTCTAATTCTGGTTTCTTACTAAATGTGCATTTTTTAATAGCATGTCTAGAAATTAAAAAAAGTTCACCTTCAGAAAAGATTACCAATTCAAATTTATGAACAGACTTTAAGATTCCTTTAATTATATAATTATTACAATTAACAGTAACCTCCACCCCTGAAGCAACTGCCCAATCATAAATTCTTGATGGCTTTAATAAATAAGCATCTCGTTTTTTTTCCATTTTTTATAATCCTTACATTATATTAATTGTTCTTTTCACGGATTATAGCAATATTTACGTAAAAGAAATGTGTATAATTTACTATTAAATAGTAAAAAAGAATTACTTATTGTTAATAATAATCTAAATTAAACAAATATATATTTGTTTAATTGTATTTTTATATATTTTTTTGCTATAATGTCGGAATCTACTATTTAGCAGCAGTGGATAAAACTTAAACATAGCGATTTTGCTATTGTAGGACTATCATAATAATGAAAACTGTAGAAGCCTTTTGGAACGCAGTTGAAAAAAATTTGCATTTACATCGTGCAATATTTTTCAGCAGAGTACCTAAAAATAATACTAATACTATTGATGTTGAAGTTGTTCAAGATGAAATATTTCATTTTAAACGACTTCAGCTTGAATCACTAAGTAAATTTATTAACAACTATACTAGTTTCTATTTACCTTATATTAATCATTTAATTGAAGAAATTGAACGATATTCTTTTTTTCAATATCCTTCTGTAAATTCAACTTTTCATGAACATCTACTTTCTATAACTACTAACTATCAATTATTATCAAAAATTAATTTAGAATCTCACACTTTAAACGTAGTTTACGAAACTGCAAAAATGTCAAGAGAACTTCCGTCCCAAATAAAATCCATAAACATTATACTCGCGTTGCTGCATGATTTTGGAAAATGTAATGAGATAAAAAAAGACTTAAAAGAAAAGAAAGAAAAACATTGGAAAATCTCTGCAGAGTATGCATCTAGAACAATGATGCATTTCGATATTCCACTACCGATAAGACTTAAAATTGTACAAATTCTTACGTACCACCATGACTCCCCTTTAAATAACTTCAGCGACGAAGCTAAAAATATACAAAAAATTAAAAATGATGACTTGTTTCTACACCTTTGTCATGCTGATAGTTCAGCACGAGAAAATGAAATTCATGCAATTACTAAAGATGTTTATTATGAAGAATAGTTTCAAATCTCCTATTGCCGCAAGGTTTGTAACACTCGCTCATCAAATAGAAAATGGTGTAAATAAAATAGAAAAAAATATTCATAGACAAGCGAATAGAAACGATATAGACGAGCTCTTAGAAAAAAATAAAAAGTTATTAAAACTAATAGAACATAATCAAAAATTAGTTGACATATTATTTAAGAATGAAAAAAAATTGATACAAGCGAAAGGTAAATAAATGGAAAGTAATAATTATGGATCAGGATCAGGTAACTGGAAAAATTCATCAGATAATTCTAGGGGAATGAAAGAAAAAGATTCTTTTCATCATTGGGATGAAAAGAATAAATGGGAAGGTGGACAAAAAGGCGAAAGGGGACCTCGTTCAAAATATTTCATTTGGACTCAATTACAAGAAGCGCAAGATAGACTACACGGACTATATTCAGAAATGACTGACTTTTTAGAATTTAACGTCGCAACTATAACTGAATCGGAATTCAGAGATGCGCCAATAAGGTTAATATGGACAGCAACTTCTGCAATATTTCTTTTTATAATGGGTTACATATTAGTAACTGGACTTTTAGTTATGGATATACCATTTATCGTTGTAACCCCAATATACTTTTTTTATTGGTCTTTAACATTAGTGTTTCCTTTATATGTAATCCACGATGGAAGAAAATGGGTATCAGGTAAAAAAAGAACTGGAAGGTATTTTAAACAAATATCGAATACTTGGAAAGGTGTAACAGTATCAAATCTTTTATTACTAATTCTTTTTTACTTGTTAAGCATATTTGATTTTACCGAACTTCAATATTTCTTGGATGAATACGGAAGTATAGGGTCTGAATATATTAATGAACTTGATATATCTTTTCTCCAATACGGAATGCAAGTATCTCTATTATTCATTAGCTCATTTTATCCCTTATACTTTTTTTTAAGCTGGCTGATGAAAAGAAGATCGATGAAAATTCAGCAAGAGAATATATTGAAAGTTAGAGAGCAGTTACTTCCAACAGGTGATGTTGTAGGTGAAATGATGAGAAGGAAAATATAGAATGAAAAAAGTTGTTTTTAATAAAGCTCAGCCTCCTTAGAACTAAAGAGGTGAGTTTTAAAACCATTAGGCCGCCTGAGAGGGCTAGTTAGATTATTTAAATTAGGAGAAAGAATGAATTTTTTTGGACCACCATTATTTGCAGGAATTGTTATCGGGATTGTTATCGGATTATTGACTTATGGTATTAAAAAATACCAAGAAAAAAAAGTAGGAAATAAATAAATGAAAAAAATATTATTACTACTAGCAGTCTTTAGTGCTGCCGTATTTGGTTCAACAAACCCTTTAGATGTTATGGGTGCTACCGTACTTGATGAAGCTGAAAGTGTTGTGCTTCCGATTTTAATTTTTTGGGTTCTAGTATTTGGTGCTGTTATGGCATTTGCTATGAAAACATGGATGCCAATTATTTTTGCAATTGTAGTTGTTGTTATTTTTGCTATGGCACCTAATTTAGCTGTAGGATTCACAGATTTCTTTGGAACGTCTACAAACTTAACCGCTACTATGCCTACGCCTACACCGTAAGTATAATTTTTCAAAGGCTTAACGCCTAAAATTCAGACAATCAGCTCTATTAGCTGATTGTTTTGAAAAATAATTTAGCAGATAATCTGCTAAATAAAGGAAAAAAATGTCTATCAGAAGAAAAGTAAACTTTCCTAGATACCTACATAAACCTAGAGTTTTAGTAGCGATTGAAATGGATACAGTATTTGTATTTGCTTTGAGTTTCTTGTTAACTTATTTATCGCTAACTTTTGCGTCCTTTCCCCTGATTATAGTAGTCTTTAGTGGATTTGGATTAGCAACTGGCATGACTAAATTATATTTAGAATTCAAAGAAAATACTCCGAAAGGTTTTTTATGGCATTTAGTGTACGAATTAGGTATATGGAAAACAAGAGAAGACCCAACAAAATATGATGAATTAACCCGTATCGATTTTGATATGGTAATACCAGATGGATTTATAGAGGAGATAAGAGATTAATGTTAGCAGAAAAAATAGCACAAATTATTTATGGGAAAGATTACGTTGAAGAAAATGATCGATTAAAAATTGCTCTTCAAGCGACACAGGTCTTTATGGTTCCAATGTTTATTGCAATTATATTTCTTGGCTTTGGATATTTTAGTTTATCAAATGCCTTAGTATTTAAGATGAGATTTCCTGGCATTGAATGGGCGAAAGGCAAAGAAGCCAGTTACGGATATTCTGAGACAAATGAATTTGGATATGAACTTTACGGACGTTTTCTATCCCAAAATATGGGAGATTTCAGATACAGTGAAATCGAATGGAAGATGCAAGAAATCATTCAGATTATGTGGCCGCATGATTATTCAAAATACAAAAAAGATATTGCTGGTTTTGAAAAAACAATTCTAGAAAATATGGTTAATCTCGATTTTAGACCATCTGTGCATAAAGTAGTGTTATTCAATGGTGGGAAAGAAGCAACGTATACGGCTGAAGGAATTGGTATCAAAACAGTTTCTGGGGTCAAAGAAGAACCAATAAACTGCAAAATTACAGGTAAGTTTATGACAAGTGGAGGTGATGTTTATGTTCGTTCGTTTACTAATGATTGTATCTAGCTTTTATATTTTATCTTTTGCAAAGGATATTCCCTTAAAAGATGTAGTTACTATCTATATACCAAATAAAACCTATAGTGTAATTGAATTCCCATTTAAAATTACAGATAAAAAAGGTTCATCTTTTTATTCTGTAGTTATTAAAAATAAAAAAAAGATTTCATTAAAAGAAGAAATTTCTATTCCTAAACTTTTAAAACCGGGAACAAAGCCTAGTAAAAAAAATAAGAAGAATAAGAGTGGAGCAAACGCTCCAGTAATATTTGATTTTGGTCCAAATAGTATGCAAATTTTCCCGAAAAAGCTTGGGCATATGGATATTGTTCTATGGGGTCATAGATATCCAATAATTGTTAGAATTGTAGTTGATGATAAATTGGGAGAACAACATTATACATTTATTGATTATGACAGTATTAAAAAAGAAGCAACTGAGTATGAATCTGAACCGCATGAGAAAATTTTAGGAAAGCTCACTATCGCTTTATATAATAATAAAACTCCTAAGGGGTATAAAAATGTTGATTATTATTCTAAATTTACAGAAGGTAATTTAGAATATATTCTTATTCAATCAATGTTTGGTAGTCAATACATTGCTGAAGAGTGGCGAATTAGGCTTTTAAAAAAAGACGAAGTTGAAGATACAGACAGTCCAATAGAGCAAAGATTATATGCTGGGATGTTTGATCTTAATGGAATTTATTCTATTTCTTTTGAAAATGACTTTTTGAAAATGGATGAAGCAACCAGAATGTTTATAATTAGAAAAACTATCGAGGAAAATAAATGAGTGATGTATTAAAAAAGAAAGAAAGATTAATACAAGTACTAATTGAAGAAAAGGCTGAAAAACCTTTGCAATTTACTTTTACAGAAGATGAAAAAAATGCTCTATCGAGAAATGCTAAAAAAGCCAGATGTTCAATGACAAAGCTTGGCAAAGCTGCTATGAGAGAATACGGACTATTTGAATAACCTACACATATAAAAAAATGGAAATTAAATGATTAAAAAAATATTATTCTTTTTATTATCTGCAAATCAATTATTTGCTACTAACTATATAGATGAATTCCCTGTATATTTAGAAGGCGATACTGAGTCAATGGCAAATATCTTTAATGCTGTTGCTATGATTGCTAATTCATCAGAAATTACTGTTTTATTAAACATAGCTGTCCTCTTTGCCTTAGTGAGTGCTGCGTGGGGATTAGTCAATGGTAAAACAGCACAGTTTATTTATACTCTATTTTTTCTAGCTTTAGGGATTGCCTCTTTAAGTGTCGATACTCTTAAAGTACAAGTGCATGTTATCGATACACGCGCTGATTATGGAACTGTTGTATATGGCGGCTCTTCTTATTCTACAATTGCTAATGTTCCTTATATTATTGGATTAACAGCTTCAGCTAGTACGACTGTGACAACATCAATGAATCGATTGATTGATTCTGCTTTTAGCTCTGTAGAAGGTAGTGGTAGCTCTAGATATGGATTCATGGGGGCTATGGGAGTTTTTAATAAATTGCCAAATATTGCAAATGCGGATACAAATAGCTCAACATATAAGTATAAATCTGCAATGGTAACTTATATTGGGGAATGCTATATGAAAGAAGTTGAAATAGATAAGCAACGAATGAGAACTCTAATTTCTCCTACTGCAGCTCTCATAGATGAAATTGGACCTATTGATACTGGCGATGTAGATGTAGAATTTGAAAATGTCATTATAAAGTGTGATGCAATGTATACTTGGCTGACAGATAATTATAGTGATTTTAGATCAAATATGAAAACTAAAGCCCAAAAAGCATTAGGAAAAATAAGTCTTGATGCCTACGATGCCGGGCCTGGCAAAGTATATCGTTCAAGGCTATATAGCGAAGTAGGTGGTTCAACAACTTCTGTTGCAAACTATATTGCGGCAATACCAATCCAAAAAGCGGCTAATACTGCTTTAAGGAATATCACTATGGGTCAAGATTTATCAGGACAAGACCTGGCTAATCAAATTACTGCTAGTAAAACAAAAACTTTAATGCAGTTTGAAGGTATAGGACAATTTAAATGGATGGCAGAAATAATGCCATATGCAGTTCACTTTATGCGAGGAATAATATATGCATCATCTATTTTTATGCTCATATTTGCTATTGGTGCTGGTTGGACTAAAGCAAAATTTATAGTACTTTCATATTTTGGAGGTCTTATGACATTTGAAATTACCGTTATTTCAATGACATTAGTAAATGCTATTATCAACAATATCATAGAAAAAAGAGCACCTGAATATTTAGCCCAATATGGAAACCTAGCTTCAGCTACAGCTATGGGTGACTATTACAATTATATGGCAACAATGGAAGGAACAGCTGGTATATTAGGAATAATGAGTATGTTAATTATTCCAGGGATTGTTTTAGGAGGGAAAGTTAATGCTGCTATTGGTGGACTTACTGCACTTACTGGAAAATATAAAGGTAATGATATCCAAACAATGCAAGACGAAGCATCAAGACAAGCTGGAACAGAACGAACTCAAGAAAATGTTGATCAAGATATGGTTGATGCCTTTAAGAAAAAAGGAATACATTTACCTGGAGGTACAGGAGATTTAGCTTACGCAAAAAGTCTAATGTCTGGAATGGAACAGGCGAATCAGGGCTATGCTAATTCCTATGGTGCCTCTATGCAAGATTCTTTTGGAAAAGGTGCATATAATCAAGCACTATCCTCAATATCAAGTACCGCTGGAGCTGGTAATTCATCTAGTTCTACTATTCAGATAGCTGATGCAAATTTAGCAGCAGGAGCCGTAAAATTTGATTCCTCTGTTGCTTCAGGGTTGGGATTAAAAGATGCCAAAGCAGTTAATCCTAATGGAAGCACTAATGAAAACTACATGAGCCAAATGCATCAAGAAAGTAAAGAAGGGGCTTTAGCAACAATTGCTAAGGGAAATTTAGTGAATAACAACAGCCCCCTTAATGGTAATAATCGTTCTGAAGCCGTTGTTGCAAATGCAATAAGTCAATTGGCACAAAGTACTGCGGGTGGTCTTGCATTAAAAAAGCAAGGTGTGATTACAAACGAGAATGATATTTCTCAACAAGCCTATAAAGGCCATTCTGCATTAGCTACTACCGCGGCAGCAAATACAATGCAAATGGGAAACATGACTGAAGGCGAAGCAATTGTTTTAGGTAAAAAAGGTGCTGATGATAAAATCGGCTCTGCTAGAGGAGCTATTGCCTCACAAGTATACGATAAAGATGGGAATGAAGATACAGAACATTCTAAATATTTAGAAGGCACACAATTTTTAGACAGAAATAAAATTAATAAAGGTCAACTTGCAGCCGGTGCTGCAGCCCACTCAAAAACAGAAAAAGAGAAAAGACAGATGATGGCTGATGTTCAAGTGTCCAATGCTGGAAATATTCTAGATGAAATAAGTAAATCAAAAGGTGCAAGAAAAACATTAGGTGTAAAACATGATAAAGATGGATATATTGAAAGTGTATCAAATCAAAAAGTAAGCACTTATAAAGACGAAGCAGGTAATTCCCACTCAATGTCAAGATCAACGGCAAATCAAATGATAGGTGATGCAGATATGCACTCTGTTATAGGTAAGGGCGCAGGTATATTTAAAAATACTAATGGAGGCTCTGATATGGATATCTACGCTTCTAATGCTCAGTATTCAGAAGAGAGTAGACAGCAATCAACAGCGAGTAAAATTAAAACTCAAGGTGGAATAGAAAGCTCAGTTGCAACTGACAGTGCAGAATCCGCTTTAAAAGCTACCAAGCAGCAAAGTGGAACAGCTAGTGAAATTTCAAAACATTTGCAAAGTGATTCTGGAGGTTCAATGAGCAAAGAAGCAGCAGATATTATAGCAAAAGGTGTTGTTGAAGGTTCTCGTGAAGGCGCTAAAGAATTTGAAAAAGCTTTACAGTCTGCAGGCGCTTTAGCAAGTACAATAACCGCAGCAAAAGTTGGATCTGACATAACGGCAGTAAGTGCCGCAGGAAGTTCAGAAAAATATGTAAATGCACAAGAGATATCTGCTGGTATGAAYAGTACATCCAAGGCAACTGCGGCTGAAGTTTATAACGATGAAAGCAAGTCTGAAAAGCTTGTAAACGCCTATAAAAAAGGGATAATGGACCATGGCCATACAGAAGCTGAAGCAAATGATAAATTAGAAGCAGCCGGATTTTTACAAAGAAATGATGATGGTGAATTGGTCACCTCTAAAGGTTCCGATTTAGCTAATGCAAAAGCGAGGGCAGGTGCACTTTCAGCAAACTCAACTGAGTCAATGATGATTGGCGGTATTAAACTTAATACTTCCACTGATGCTGAAACTGGTGAGACAAGGGTAAATACTGATTCTTCCACTACAAATGTAGACGGTAAATTCATTAAAGCAGGGGTAGATGAACATTACTGGGATAATCCTCAACAAAAAGCTTTATACGAAAGAACGAAGAAAAATACAGATATCGCAGACTCAATTAAAAGAGTTGCTTCCCAAGGGATAGAACCATTAAGTGAAATGTTTGAAGTACTTGGATTCAATTCAGAGAATTCAGAAAGTCTCGCAGCAGGGACAATTGCAGCAGGAGGAGTATTAGCAATTACAGAAGCCGGGACGATAGCAAATAACTTCAAAAGAGGCAACACGCGTATTCAGAAAACTGATAATGATGGTAACAAGTTATTTTCTGATAGTGATGGGAATACCGTAAAGAAAGATCAAGACGGATTTTTTACAGAAAATAATGATGGGAAAAGAATGGATTATACTGGAGATCCAGATAAGCTAACAGCTAATAACCGTATGAAAGGTGGTGCAGTTAGTGAATCTGCAAGAAGTTTTGCAAGTGCTATGTATAAAAAAGGAGATGCTGACTTAGGAGGTGACTCGTCTCCAAATTCCGTGAATAGCTCCGAAGATATAACCGATACCACCAGCAATAACCATAATGAAAAGATACCCAATGGCACCCATACAAATCAGATAAATAAAGAAACTCATTTTGACACTCCTTCTCAAAGTAATAACCATAGATTATCAGATGGCACTAATAATGTCAACCCAGAGTTATCAGACCAAATGAGATCAACTCTAGAAGATTACAAGGGGGGGGATGTTCCTACAGGTGCCCCAAGTGCAATAGAAACAGCACAAAGTAGAGTAGATGATCTAGAAAAATTACATAACAGCTTAAAAGATGGAGATGCAAAACTAGCAATAGGAGATAGTTTAAATGATGCGTATACTCAATTAGAAGCAGCGCAAGCAAATGAAAAATTAATGATGAATAATGCCGAAGTTTCTACAAGAAATAGTGGTCTTGAAAAACCTGAACTCCAAAAGAGTGGAACTGTACTTGATTCAACAAATGGGCCGTCTCCAATGGCAAAACTAGATTCACCTAACCAGGCTACATCTATGCCAAGTAATAGACTTGCAAAAGCTGGTGGCGTAGGCGCTGCATTGGCAATGATTGGAGATGCAACAGTAACTGGACAATGGAGACAGGTCCTTGAAAGTGTTAGTGACTTTACAGAACAAGTAATGGATGGTAATATCTTAGGGTCAACAAATGATCAAGCATCAGCTTTAGGAACAATTGAAAGTATGATGATAGGAGAAGATGCCTACAACAATATTTCAAAGGAAGCTACAAAAGGAAATTTTGCTAGTGTATTGCCAACTATAGCTCTTGGTCTCGGTTCTCAAGGATTAAATACATTAGGCTCAATTTCAAACATCGGTGCAGCTACGATAGATGCAAGTATTGACTCACTGACTGGGCAAAACGATTGGGCACAAAATTATATAAATCATCGCAACAATCCATTTTTTGAAGAAGTTGATCTTGGAGAAAAATTAGGTTTATATGAAAATAATTCTAATTCAATTGAGAGGAAGTAATATGCAAAATATAAAGCAAATGATAAAGGCAATAAGATGAGTCAGGAAAAAGACAATAATGAACAGGGTAGCTATCAAGAAAATAAGGAATTTACTGGTTCTACAAAAGCTTGGGGAGACGAAGAAAAGCAAGAGAAGGAAGTAGATAAAGATTATGAAGAAGCAAAAAAAATTGCTAATGAAAATAATATTACTGCATTTGAACCAATAGTCCAAATGTTTGCAGGAATAGCAGAATTCTTCTCTACAATAATAAGTAAGGTTCTGGAAAAAATTAATACGTCTAAACCGAGTTTTGCAGAGAAAAGAGAAATGCTTGAAAAAGAAGAATGTAATATAGATACTATTGAGCAGACAAGAAAAAAGAAAGAAAGGTCTGTCAGAAATAGGTTCATTGCTCTTGGACTGTTCATCCCAGCAGCGATGCTAGTGACTCATGGACTAGTTAAAGGTTGGTTTAATTATTTAGACATTAAAGCAGAAGAAAAAATTCATTCGGAATATATAGCAAAACATCATAAATCAGAAATGAAACTTAGTAAGAATAATTTGGAAAATATTTGGAAAATTAATGTTCAAAATGACATCTCAGATGCAATTAAGCTATCTACTGAATCAAAAATAGCTACAGAAAAAATACAAACAGAAACACTGGCAAGAATGGAAGAAATGCATAAAGAAAATGTAAATAACAATGCAAAAACAATTAATGCAATTATTAAAGACAATAATAATACAAAACATTTTTTGAATAATAAATTTGAAACTCTTAAAGATACAATGACAAAAATGATAAAAAAATCTGAAAAGAAAATGTTTAAAAAGATTGTAGAAAATGCGCAAATTGCTTCTGTTGTACCTAACAAACAAGAACAAGGGGTGAATTTTCTTCCATTATCCCCAACTTTCAATTCTTCTTCTACTAATAGTATCTTGGAAGATGAAGAAATGGAGGAATACACACTTGAAGTTGTTGAAGCAATAAGCTTTAGCGACATTGACGGTTCTACTTTGGATTTCTTAGAAAGTAATGATCAAAATAAATCTTTAATAGAATTTATTCTTCAAGCGGGATTTGCAAAAGGGCGAATAATAACAGGAACAATATCTCCAACCTCAATAGTTTCATCCGAGGGGCAAGAAAATTTACCTGAACCGGTATTTATTTCTATGATGTCTCCTTTGAAAATAGCAAATGGATTCTACGAAGATATTAGTGATTGCCTTATTAGAGGTGTCGCAAAAGGAGACTTTTCCACTGGAAGAGCAAAGATTCGCCTAGAAGAATTATCATGCTCAATGGAAACTATTGATGGAGAGATGTATTATATTCATCAAAAAGTTGAAGGATGGGTTTTTGGAGAAGATGGTTATTTCGGTGCAAAAGGTCGTTTAATAACAAAAGAAGGGCAGATTGTTTCAAAAGCTTTACCTTTAGGCATGCTTGAAGGATTAATTGGGGCATTGACTCAATCACCTCAGTTATTAGTTCCAGGCGCAACGGGAACTACATCAGGTAGTTCTGTTGTTCAACAAGGAGCTATTCAAGGGTTTAGTAGTGGTTCTACAAAAGTAATTGAAAAGATTTCTGATTACTATATAAAACTTCTTAACTCATTAAATCCAACAGTAGAAGTACGGGCTGGAAGGGTTGTTACAATTGGTTTTAGAGGTGGAGAAAAGATTAAGGTCCAACCTTATAAGTCTTTTAACATCGGAGCATTTAGCGACTTAAAAAAAGGAGACATAGATGAAGCATATTTACGTTAAAAAAATATTTATGAGTATAAGCATAATAATATTATTAGGAATTACATCAACTGGATGTACGAAATTTTTCACCATAGGTGAAAATAAAGGCTATTGTGAAGAAAATGGATGTGATTATTCAGACGCAGGTCTTTGTGCAAACCCATATGATGTATTTGAAAACCGGCATACTATTAAAAATGAGCCATATAAAAATATTAATTGTTCATCATGTTCTGGAGTAATTAAAAATAGAATAAACCTGGAGGAAAGTAAATGAAAATATTAATAAAAACATGTGCATTAATAAGCATAATTTTATTAGCAGGATGCACAGGTAAGAAAGATATTGAAGTTGTACATCATGTTATTGATGTAAAGAAACCTAAGGCTTATCAATTTACACTTAAACCTAATATCGGATCAAGGGCTGATGACTCTAGAACTGTAGTAGACATGGGTGTCGTTCTTAAAGTTTGGGTAAAAAATTATAAAAATAATGATGCTAACCTTGTTGCCTCTCATGATGTTTATGTTTGGGCAAGAAAACCAGACTTTATTGTCGGTGAAGATCTTCCAACTAGAAGAGTGAGCGGAATGCCTTCTCCTGTACAAAAGTTACCATTTATGTTAACTGGAGAAGAAATAGATCGTAATCATATTCAAAGTGATGAAGAGATTAAGAAATATGTAAATAAAGTTTATGAGTCTGAGAACAATCCTGAAATATCTAAAAAAAGAAAAAAAGAATCTTTAAAAAATGATACAGAAATTCTACAATTTTTAAAACAAATGAGAGGTGAAACAGAATGAAAAATATAATTAAACTTATGATGGCTATGTCAATAATTCTTCAACTGAATTTATATGCAGGAGGCTCAAATGTTGCTGAGCTTACAGATATTAAAGATGCACTAGCGATGTTGCTTAAAGAGTATAAAAAATCTCAAAAACAAAACGAAACTTTAAAAGCATTATTCACCGAGGGCACACAAAAATTAAATGAACTTTTCGAGGGCCAATCACAAAAAAATTTATTAAAAAATGATGAACTTAGCAATCGTGTAAATAAGCTTGAGACAATTCGGATTAGTATTGATTCGGAAATCTTAGGTTGCAAAGCAAATAAAAAAGTTGATGCCGTTATTTACAATTTCGTAAATGAAAACAGCATCCCTTTAAAATAAGAATAGGAGCAGAGTATGAAGGCAAAGAATATGAAGAACAGTAAAAAAAAGAAAAAAGGATTTAACAGATTATTTGGAGCACTTCTAAAATTTATGATGCCACCTGAGTTATCTGTTTCTGCTGAAGGACTAGATCAGCAACAACTTAAAGCCATGACTCAAAAAAGTTCATTAAGAGATTTGTTATTATATAGATATTTTGAGAAAAAAGAAAAAATTGGAGGGAAAGACTTCAACGGAGGCCTATATACTATGGCTGATGGAAGAAAAGGTTTTATCTTTCGTATTTCTCCACCTCCTTATATGACAACTGAAACTGAAAGAGTTATTCAAGCACTTATATCAGCTGTAGATTATGACGATACTGTGATGCATATTATTACACACGCTTCCAGAAATATAAATTCTATTGTTAAAGATTATAAAGAACTGCACCATTGTAAAGTGAATGTAAAAAAACCTGAAGTTTTACAAGCAATGGTAAATGAACGTGCAAATGCATTAATGAAATGGCGTAAAGAATCTATGTCTACCATTTCAGACTTTCGTTTAAGAACATTCAACAATATAATTTCTTTTTCTTTTCCTGAGGATTTATCAGAACAGGTAATTATTAATCAATGTAATTCTTTTATTGGAGTTCTTACCGATTTTAAACCACAATGTTTTTCTCCAGACGAACTTTTATCTATGACTAAAGAGCTATTCCACCCGGACAAAGAAGATTGGGATACACATGTAGACGTTCATCGCAAAATGAACGCACAAATTGCTACTGGTGCTGTAATACGTGCTAAAGCAGATGAGTCACATTTTAGAATAGGAGAAAGTTGTTATGCTAAAACATTAACAACGGATTTATTTCCTGAAGAACTACAACCAATGGACTTTCAATCAGCTTTTATGGATCCATTTGGGCGTGACTTGCAAACTGCGATACCAGGTTCTTTTATTTGTTCTTTAGGAATAGTTTTTAAAGACACAAAAAAACAAAAGAAGATGGTCTTAAATAAAATGAGATGGAACATCGGCCAGCTCAATGCACTTCCTAGAGAACTTCATGAAAAATATCCACCAATAAAAAACAAGTACCAAGAAGCAACGCAAATAGTACATAACGTTGAAAATTTAGGAGAAATTCCTTTAGATGCAATGTGGTCATTAACAATATTTGAAGATTCCTTAGAATCACTTGATGCTTTGAGTGCACGTATTATAAAAAAATTCGAAGATATTGATGGTGTTTGGCAGCTAAAAGAAGAAAATTCCTCTAAAATCGCATATCAATCATTTCTTTATTCTCTTCCATTACAACATTTAGAAGTAATGATGAAGCATCTTAAAAGACATGACATTCTCTTTAGATCAAATAATTCACAGATAGCACCTTTATTAACTGATATACGTGGATTTGGAAGACCATACATGCTATATACAGGAAGAGCAGGGCAAATTCAAGCAATTGATCCGCTCTCTCAAAATGCTAATTATAACTTTATGGTTCTGGGGCCAATGGGCTCAGGTAAATCAGTATTTACAAATGATATGGCAACACAGCTACTACAATGTGGTTTTAAATTATTTGGAATGGATATAGGTAGATCCTATCTACCAAATAATGATTCAATTGGTGGTCAATATATTGAGTTCACAAAAGAAAATAATTTATGTTTCAATTTCTTTACAAATATACAAACGCAAAAAGTAAAAATATACAACCGAGAATTAGGGATAGAAGAAGAAAATACGATAATACATGAAGATGAATTATCTACAATCATACCTTTAATAGGTCTAATGATGGGGACGAACCTATCAAGTGCTGCAGGAAAAGACATAAATACTGTAGATAATGACCTTGACAGAAAAATACTATCTATTATGATTGAAGAAGCAGTTCAATTAGCCTTTAAACAAGATCAACACTCTGCAGGTATGGAAACAGTTTATGAGTCCTTTCAATCGGTATTGGCTGGTTATTTATCCAAGGGAGCCAATGAAATAATTACTAAAAGAATTGAACAAGCTATTATTGCTCTAACTGATTATGGAAAACAAGGTGGTAAATACTTTAAATATTTCAATGGCGCTAATAACATAAATTTTGAATCAGATTTTTTCTTATTAGAATTAGAAGAGTTGCAAATTAATAAAATCGAATTACTTCCCGTTATTCAACTAGCAATGTTACATAGAATAGCTACTGAAGCATTTTTAGATGACCAAAGACCAATGTTCATTTTCTTTGATGAGGCAAGACATGCAATGGCTGATGCGGTGTTTGTACGGGCACTAGTAGATTTTGCTACTCGATTTAGAAAGTATAAAAAGTTTCTTAGTGTCATAACACAATCAGTAGACGATTTTTTTGTTAACGATCAAGCTCAAAAACTATTTAAAACTTCATCATATCAAGTTTTTTTAAAAAGTAACAGAGCCTCTATTATGGATGCTTCAAGAGAGGGCCGACTAAAATTAAATGAGTTCGAAATTGAACAAATGTCAAATATACGAAATCATGCACCCCACTACGCGGAAGTATGTATACGTTTTGATGACAAAAACATCATATCGTGTTTAAAATTGACGAGATTAGAACTATATCTCTATTCAACAAATCCTAACGACAAAGATAGACGTAGGTTCTTAAGACAAGAATATGGCATGTCTTTTTTAGATACGGCTTATTATATGATGATTGAAGATGAAGGTTCATTATCACATTCTCAGATTGTAGTCTCAATGAAAGAAAGAATGTCTAATTCAGGGAATGAAGAAAAACATAAAGAAATGTGGGCAGGAAGAATATCTCGTGCAATCAGTGAAAGAACATTTATTATATATGGACTCCCTCTATTTTATATGGAAAAAAATGGAACAGAGAAAAGAGTTAGTAGTTTTGAAGTTCTTACAAGAATAAAAACTGAAGATGGTGATATACCTGCAGCTCACTTTATATCTATCGCAAAAGAGTTCGGTCTATATCAAAAAATGATTAGAGCTATCATGATACAAGCCTTTGAATTGTTTTCTGAAAATGAGTATAGATTTTCATTAAACTTATCAATGGATGATATATTAAATGATAAAACACTTATCATGATAACTGAAGAAGCTCAAAACTATGGTGTTGCTGACAGACTTACCTTAGAGATAGAATCAAGACATCTAACAGATAAAGAGTTAACAAAACTTATTGATGTAACGAAGTATATTCGAGCACAAAATATTTATATAGCTATTGACAATGTTAAAGAGAAAAACCTTGATTTTTCTGCAGTATTAGCAATAAAACCTGATATATTAAAAGTTGATGGTTCTATTATTAAAAATTTAGATGTAGAACAGAATTCTAGAATGTTTGTTAATTTTGTGACAAATGGAATGGCGGCCATAGGTATCAAAACATCTGCAGTACACGTATCTGATGAAAGGACGCTAAAGTCATGCATGGACCATAATATAAATTATTTCCAAGGTTATGCACTAATGGCTCCAGCGCCTATGTTAGAGATCTTAGAATCGATGAAGAATAATAATGCAATTACTGAAGGATATATTAAAGATACCGTAGAAAAAGAAGAAGCTTATGCTTGATATATTAAATATACATCATTTGATGTGGAAAAGAAATAAAAAAAAGTATTTAAAGAACCATAAAAAAGTTGTAGCTGCAGAAGATAAACTAGAAGCACTTGAAACAAGAATGGCACCTACAAAAAAAATTGAATCAGCCAAAACAAACCTGATGAAATATTTAGTCATTCGTGCAGGTATTGAAGAAAGACTAATTGATATAAAAAGAGGGCTTTATATTGGATTTGGTATTGATCTGGATAATAAAAGTAATGGGATGCAACCAATATATCTAGATTGGGGAAAGCTCGAAAACCATGATGACACAATTGGTACTACCCAATATGGTAAAACTTATAAGTTAGGATCTGATGTTGCCCAATGTATTGCTAAAAAAGAGAACTTATTTATAGTTGACCCAAAAGGAGGAAAAAAGAGAGAAATATTAGGATGGACAATTGATGCACTTGCAAAAACAGGTATCCCCGAATGGCTTGCATATATTAACCCTCTTTTCCCTGAACTTTCCTTGTGTGTAAATCCAATCTTTGGTATGGCAAATGAAGAGATTGCATCAACAGCTTCATTACTGTCTCAAGGTGGTGGAGCACAAATGTCAGGGGATGCTAATTTCTATGGCCCTTTTGCATATAAAGTTGTATTAGCCTCATTAACAGCTCTAGAATACCTTGAAGCAGTAACCTCAACTAAAGAGGACGTGCTATCAGAAATTAAAGAAGAAGTAAGAAAATATGTAGAAAATGAACAATTAAGAGGGATGGACAAAGTGTCTGAAGATACTCTTAATGAATTGATATTACCTGATGTGAGCGAAAGATTAGTTTTCACTTCTGAAGTAAATAAAAAAGAAACATTAGCACACTCCCCAGTAAACTTTAAAAGAACACTTATCACATTTAAAGAACTTGCAAATTTTTCACAATTTCATAACCTCGAAAAACTAAGAGAAGCACTACTTTTATATGATGTTCCAGAAGGGGCTAAAGGCTATTACAGTCTAATGGAATTAAGAAATGAGTCCCTAGCACTACTTGATGAAATAGTATTAAAAGATGCAAAGTTTTATGAAAAAGTAGCAACCTCTCTTTCTACCCTTTTTGTTCAACTCTCTACCGGCTCAATAGGGAAGGTTTTATGTACAACGCGAATCAATCCCATAGTAGCTAGATTGTATGATAAAGAAAAAGGTCTAGTATGTGTAATAGAACCAGTACCAATGAAGTTTAGACAAGTATCGGATGTTCTACTAAAAGTATTCATGAAAATGTTAGAGTCTGTATTTGGCTCAGTTGGGGTGTCTGGGCGAGAATTACCAAGAAGAACACATTTCTTTATAGATGAAGGAAAAGCCGCAATTTTTCCTGGTATTGAAGAAATTTATAATAAAGCAGCTTCTGCAGGGCTCTCTATTCATACTTACTACCAATCCACACTTGATAGAGTGTCAAAACTTGGGCCAGTTGATGCAGGAGTAGTTGGCGATAATGTTAATACTTTGTATATTATGAAACCAAATGATAAAAATTCAGCAGCCTTCTTAGCAGAAACCCTTGGGACAGAGAATAGATTAACAAGTAATTTCATGTCTGATTCAGGGAGTGCAGGGGGTCGTTTTTCAGCTATGGCTGAACAAAAGGCAATGATAACTCCATCTACTCTAGACGTATTAAGAAAAGGAGAAGCCTTTGTAAAACATTATGGGAAAAGGTACAGAGTGTACTTTCCTTTTATGCTACCGCCTAAGGCCAATATCTTGATGCCTGAATTAAATGAAGAAAGAACCATAAAAGAAATTTTAGCTTATGAAAAAGAAATTCAAGAAAATTTAGGATTATATAGAATTTCTATTACAGAAAAAAAGAGAAACATAGAAAATGATAAAGGAAAAGAATATGTCTGAGAATACAAATAACTTTACTATTTGTCCAGAAAATCAAAAAGAAATAGAGACATTGCTCTTAACACCAGAAGGCCGAAAAAAAATAAGTCTTGAGTTAAAAAGAAAGATGGAAGTTGTCTTAGCAGATATGGAACCTAAATTTTTAGAAAGAGAAGAATTAATAAGATTGCTATTTTTAGCAATCTTCTCTCGCCATCATGTGTTTCTTATTGGTTTACCAGGAGTAGGGAAAACGTATTTAGTTGAAGCGTTGCGAGATGTATTCCAAGATTCAAGGTATTGGTCTCTTCTTCTTGATAAAGAAACATCAAGAGATCAACTTTTTGGAAAACTTGCTTATGAGGGAACAAAGACTATTTTTGAAGAGGAAGATACTGTGTTAGGAAGTGAATTTATTTTTCTTGATGAAATGTTTAAAGCAAGCTCTGAATTACTAAACTCATTATTACAAATTATGGCAGATAGAGTTTATTCAGTTAAAGGTAAACATAAAGCCGTTCCTCTTAATACTTTATTTGGTGCTTCAAATGAACTTCCCGAAGGTAAGTTAATTGCACCATTTAAAGATCGTTTGTTAATCTGGTTTGATGTGCCACGTTTACAAAAGGATTCAAGCTTTAAGAAACTAATATCAAGACAGTTCGATTCAACACGTAATTTTAGAGAAAAGTTTTGGTTGGAAGAAATAAGATTATCTACATTGATTAGTAAGCATGTAATTGTTTCAGAAGAAATTCTTGATATATATACACTTATTAAAAACAATATGGATAGAGCTTGTATACAAATTTCGGATCGTAAACTATTATGGATTATGGACGTATTAACGACATCTGCTGTTCTTAATGGGCGTGATGAGGTAAATGTGTCTGACCTGTTTTTACTTCCTAATATGACCTGGCATACTGAAATTGAAAAGAAGAATTCAAGAAAAATAGTCCACGAAGTATTATTTGGTAATGAAAATACAATTAATAAAGCAGTAATCGAAGTAGAAGCTAATTTAAATAGAAAAAAAGCAAATTATAATATAAACTTCAAAAGACTTTTCGATTACTTAGAAGATTTTACTGGGCTTACTGCTGAAAAAAGATTTAATGAAATCTATAACAATATTAGAAATGGAAGAAATGGAATACAAGAAATTGTAAACGATTCGAGTACATTAGTCCAGTTGTATGAATTTTCAATAAATATTGAAAAACTAGTGACAGAGAATATTATGGTACCTGATTATAAATGTTTAGTATTTTCCAATAAGACGGTTGAATTAATTCAACAACATAAAATAGTTTCTTCAAATATTCTAGAAGAATTTGATGTGTTTTTAAATGAAGTGGACTCTTTATCTGAGTATAGATCGAGACGAGGTGAAAGAAGAATGAGAAAAACAGCATAAAACTTTGAACGTTAGATATAGGTAATAATATATATTATTTTATGGTATAATTTCAAATATTGTGTTTCTAGCAGCAACACATCACAAACAAGGACTATCAAAATGTTATTAATGTTAAAAGACACAAAAGCAAGGTTCACCTGTGCTTTAAATAAAGGTGTGCTCTTTAGTGCGCTTATCGTTAGTCTATCTTTATCTTCTTTATCTGCAAAAGATAAAGGCCATGAAACTGGATGGAACTTTTATCATGATAAAAACATCACTACTCAAGACAATATAGACCCACTTCGCAGTCCAACTTCCCTAAAAAATGCTAATGCTTTAAAATTATTAGAAGCTATTCTAAAAGAGAATCAAGATCAAACAAAAATTCAAACAAAAATTCTTGCAATTCTCCAAGATTCAATGGACCCCCAACCAAAATTAATTACTAAAAAAGATGGCACGAAATGTATAGCTAACTCTTCTGCAGATTGTTATGTTTCTCCTAAAACAGTTTTTGCAAAATCAGTACCTGCCTTAGGTTCATGGATTGATGATCCAGGTAATGTTGAAAAGGCTGCTGTCTATAGTAAATGGCAAGCTAAGCATTTCAGTACAACTGTCTTTCCTATGGGATACTCCCTTCAGTTTGCAAATGAACAATTTGGTACAGATGCGAATCCATTAGATTATGGACAGCCTGGATTCGATAGCGCAACTGGCGCTGGTGGGGTTTTAAGAAACAATCGTGCATTAAAAGTAGCTAATAAACATGGAAAACATTATCAATTACTCATATTTTTAGGCAAAAATATAGATGCTGATATTTATTCTTTTGACAATCTTGGTAGACTCGCTTCTGGATTAACAAATGTAAAAATTACATTTGTTTATTACGATAAAACGAATAAAATGGTTGCTGATGAAACAGCAAAATGGCTACCTGCTCTCAAAAAAGGATTAAGCCGTTCTAAATCTATTGTGAACAAAAAAGCTTTTGACACTTATGGAATTTATACTACTCCATCCGTAGTTGCCGTTATACAAAAAGAAGGAAAAGTAAAAGCACAAACAATTGCAACTGGAAGAAAAGGCCCCGGTGGTTATTCAGAAAGAATAAAACAATTTCTAAAACTTGAAGGAATTATTAAATTTGGTGATGAAGCTGGATATAAAGTTTGGAAAGAAGATTCAAATTACGCAACAAAATACATTAAAAATAACTACAACATTGATTTAAATCAAACTCTTATCAATTCAATCAAAAAAAATCAGAAGGACAACGAATGAAAAAAAGTACAATTACTCTTTCTTTGTCGTTGATACTATTACTTGAGTCATCTGTAATGGCCATCGACATGGATGATTATTTTCTATCAAACTCGACAAATGCAGGTGAATGGACTGACCCTGCAAGTAACAAAACTTACTATTCAGGTGGAAATTTAACTTTTAAGTTTAAAGATGCTCAATATTACCCATTATGGTTTGATGGAAAACCCCCCTCAATGAAGGTAGGATGTGGTGGAATTTCTTTAGATGGTGGCTTTATTGCTCTCTTAGATCTTGAAGATATGGCAAAACAATTATCCGATGCATCTGGTAAAGCTGCATATGGGGTAATGCTTTCCTTATTGAGTTCGACACCTGTTTTAGCAAGAGTCTTTGAAAACATTAGAAAATGGGCCCGTTCAATTCAAAATTTAGCGCAGAATGCTTGTGAGATTGGAAAGAAATTTGGAAATGATAATTTTTCTGATGAAATGAGAACAGATATTGAGAGTTATCAGATGGTAAAAGATACAAGTGCGTGGTACAAGGGGGCTATGGATGGAATGGAAGGTTATTCAGATGCAGTTGACGACTTTGTAAATGATTCTCTGACAGATGGTAAAACTATTAACAATAAAATAAGCGCATTGTTTGGACAGAAGATAACTGATAAATCAAAAGATACAATTACTAAAACTGCTTCTCAAGTTAGTCAAGCAAAAATGTTTACTCAATATATCCCCTCTGGCAAAGCAAAAAATAAAATAGCTATTAATTCAACAAAAGAATTTTTTAATGGAGGTATTAAAACTGAGGATAATACAGTTATAGTTGCAGTATCAGACAACGAAAAATTAGAGTCTGATAAATTGCTCTTTTTAATTGGTTTAAGGTATTTTGGAACAACAGCTGTCTCTAAATCATCTTTAAGAGAAATTGCTAACACTATAAATCCTTCAGGAGACGTAGATGCAGAAGCACTTAAGTCGCTACTTAAAAGAGCTGGAGCTGGAGCGAATTTAGTTATTCCTCAAACAACATATATACCACCAACAAAATATAGACCGGAAGACCTTGTTAATGAAATATTATATGGTATTCCCACAGGAGATAACAAAGTGGCTGTTCCTGATTATTTTTATATTGATGTTGCATATGATGATTCACTGGCTACATCAGGTAGTAGTACAGGAACAACATCTACTAATGAAGAAGACAAACAAAAACTTAGATTATTTATTCTTACTGCTCCGGTAACAGATTATATGGAGCTAGACTATGAGGGAACCATAACTGAAATGCAAAAAGCTGTAAGAGCTTATGTTATTAAAAAAGGAGGATCAACAACTAATGCTGCAGGAACAGTAATCACTTCTGATCTAAATTCAATTAATAGCCTTGTTGCACCAAAAATTTTTACAGGAATGGATTATTACGCAGATATTATAGCTCGAATAGAAAGAATCAATAATGGAGCAAGCGTAGAAACAGATGCCCTTAAAAACAGGGTTGCGGAAGTCGGTTCTTTTATTGTCGCAGAAAATATAATTAGAGGATTGAGTGAAGGTGTAATTGGGCAACTACAATCAAGCCCCGAAGATTCTTCTGATAATGCAACTGAGACACTTAAGTCAATTGATCATATTAATGAAATTTCTAAACAAGCGATCTTAATTCTTAGAGAAAAAATGAACCAAGCTAATCTTGAAAAAGATTTATATGATATATTTCATATGATTGAAATTGATTTGAACGCTAAACGTACAAAAGGTATTTTATAAAATGAACTTATTAATTAAAGCAATTTTATTGCAAAGTATTTTTAATATTGGGATTTTTGCATATTCAAATATCCCAATGTCTGAACTTCCTCAAATGAGTGGGACAACTCAAGGAGTTAAAGAAAGAAAGGTTGTCACCTTAAATGATGCCAAAGCATTCGAAAAAGACATGAAGTCTTCTATTGCACAAGGAAACTTCTTTGCCGCAATGATTTTAGCTGACTTCTTTACTGCAAGTCATGAATTAAGAGATGGAAAACTAAGAAAAAATTTAGCAAAAGCAAAAAAGTATTATTTACTCGCAGGTAAAAATGGTTTGGCGCGTCCATATTTCAAACTTGCTGATATGGAAATGCAGGTTAATAATTATATAAAAGCTACCTACTATTTAGAGTTAGCATACAAATCACCACTGAAAGCTTCCAAAAATTTAATTGCAGCAGCCTCATACCATGCATCAATTACATTAGAGCATTTAAATGATAACAATACTACATTAGAAAAAAGTATTAAAATGTTAGAAGGACATACCAACAATATTGCCACAGCAGAATTTCTATTAGCAAACTTATATAATAGACTTAATGCACCTCGAGGAGCAAGCTTTTACTTAACTAAAGCTTGCACAAATCCTAAGGCATCCCCTTTTATTAGGGAGTTGTGCTTTGACCCAAAAACAATTTTAATTGAAAATAATATAAAAAGGGAGCCTAATGAAAATTGTCCTGAGTGTGATTTTAAAAATCATATTGAGCGTTAACCTTTATTCGTCTATGGAATTTGTGAATGAATGTAGTGTTGAATACCCATTGATGCTTTCATTGGCTACCCAAGAAAGACATCCAGCTAAGGAGATCGGTTACCCTTATTTAATTAGCATAAATTTAAGTAATGACAAGTTGTTAGCTAAAAAAAATGTCACTAAAAACTACTGGCTTGACAAAAGAACGATTGACTGTAAAAATAGTGAAAACTGTGTAAAGATATATAAAAAATTATATAGTTTGGGGATTAAAAATGTGGACCTTGGTGCATATCAAATAAATCCAAAGTTTCATAAGCATAAGGAAAGTGACTACTTCATGTTAGATAAAAGCTATATTATAGCTTGTAAATTTATTGAAAGTCTAAATAAAGAACTCGGTTGGAGTTGGGAAACGATTGCATCATATCATTCAAGAACCCCAAATCTTAATAATGCGTATAAAAAACGGATACAAAAAATATACAAAGGATATGTACAAAATGAAAATTAAATTTCTAAAACTATTGTCGTTAATCATGATTATTGGAATAAGTGGGTGTGCTAAACAACCAGAAGTTAAAATCACTGAGAATACAGATGACAATACATCAATAAAAGTTGAAACAATAGAAGAGGTGACCCGCAACAATGAAAATTCTTCTCTTGATATAGTAACAGTGGCTGAATATGAAGAGCGTAAATCAAAAGCATTTTGCAGTGATTATCGTGAGCTAAAAAAAGCTGTTGCAATATTAATTAAGAGAGCGAATGAAGTATCAAATGGATCGATCAATAATTCAAGTACTGATATGCAAGTTGTTTCTTCTTTAAATGGTGATGAGCTTGATGATATTAAAAAAGAGCTCAAGCATTTAAGAGAAGAGCTGCAACAAGTAAAAAGTAATAACAAACGTTCTGCTCCTGGGACAATAAGTGCTAATACGAACATCATGAGTGATAAAGAAGTCGTTAGAAAATATTGCCGAAATATTACTATTGTAAATATTGACCCAACTCAAACATATAAGGCAAAACACAACACTTACGTAAGACCATGTCCTAATAAGGCTTCAAAACCATTGCGCCTAATAAAAGTGGGAACTGTAGTGAAATATAAAGGGTGTGATATTTATGGATGGTGTGAACTAGAAGATGAAAGTGGATTCGTTGCTGGGTACGTTTTTAGAAAGGTTAAATAATGAAATTTTTCTTTATTTTTATTTTTTCAGCAATATTAGCCTTTTCTTCTGAAGAAGCAAAATTAGTCCCTTTAGAAAAATTTAATAAATTAAAGATTTTTACAGACCCTAATTTTGAATTAGTATCTGCAATTGAATTTAACAAGGGTTACTTACTACGAGGTATTGGACACGATAAAAACGGTTTTAAGATGGCTGAGATGTTTGTTCCTCAAGATCTTAAAAGTATAACAATTGGGAAAACATTAAATTCTAATGGAAAAAAAGGATACACCGCTCCTGTTACTAAAGAAGGCGAAAAGATAATTAATAATTTTAAAGAAAAATACTTAATTACTAATCTTGAAAGCTTGAAAAGAAATGCAGCATTTGTATACGGCACAGGGAAAGAGGAATACTTTTTAGTTACTGATCCTGATTGCCCTTATTGTAAACGTTTTGACAAGATGATAGAACCTATAGCTGATAAAATAAAACTTTACGTGTACCTTGAAAATTTAAATATCCAAGGACATGAGAAAGCTTCAGTACAAAGAATATTATCTTATCCAAGAAATGACAGAGGAACAGAGTTATCTAAGCATTTTAACCAAGGGAAAATTAAAGTACTTAAAGGTTTTTCATCCTCTAATAAAATAGTTGAAGAATTTGAGTCCTCTAAGAAAAACACTGCAATATTCATGAAACAGTTTAATGTAAGAGGCACCCCTAGTCTGATTGATGTATATGGCAGTCCCAAAGACTTAAATTCACTAATTCAAGCTCATAAAAAAACAAGTTCTATATCACCGCAAGTGCTTAAGCAACTGCGTGATATGAATATGGGAGTAGGTTTTGGTAAAAATATAACTAAATATATTTTTGCTAAAGCTTACGGAAGCCATTTGACTTTTTTTTCCTCTTCATATTTTAATGATTTAAAGAAACAGGGTGTATATGTGATTTTACAAGCAGATAAAGGAAATGAATTTCAAATTAAAAATGCCTTGTATTTTGTGTCATCTAAGAATAAGCAAACTGCGCTGAAAAAAGTTACTGAAGGGCTAGTAAATAATAAAGATATAAGCATAAAAGAAATTATTAACAATAACCAATCGGCTGCAGCTTCCTACATGATGAGTATATATAAGTATCAATTTATGAAAAAAAATGAAACTGTTTTAATTTTTGATAAAAATGGAAATAGTCTTGATATAGGAAATATTTTATGAGAAAGACATTCCTGTTGATTTTTCTCTTAATAAGCCTTTTAAATGCCGGTTCTTATACTCTTCATACTTCAACTCCTTATTCAAAATTTTTATCAAGTTTTAAAAAATATGTAGATGATAATGGCCGAGTACTTAGTAGAAAAAATAGAACTCCTGACACAGAGTTTGCAAGTACTATGGCGTATGTGCTTCATTTTAAAAATGTAAAGTATGCTAAAAAAACATATAAACTAATTCCAAACACATATTTAAAAACACTTCCTTTTGAACTTAAAATGTATGCTGTTGACATGCAGTTCTATATTGGAGCATATCAAGATGTTCTACGTACTATTACTTTAAAAGAGTGTTTAACTGCACCAACATTTGCACTAAGAAAAGAGTGCCGCTATTACTTAGGTATCTCAACGGGCTTAACCAATAACACAATTGATAAAAATCTTGATTATTCAAAGTCATATTATCAAAATGCAAAACAACTTGTTAACAAAATAAAAGAAAGTAGAAAATAATGTATAAATGCATTTTAATTTTAATTTTAATTTTTAGTAATAACCTTTTTGCTCAAAAAGTAAATACTATGCCTGCCATCAAACAGTATAAAGATGAAATTGGTTTAAGCAAGGATGATATTGCTATTCATTTAGATAATGCTTCCCGAAATGAATTATGGATAGAAACAAACCAAAAGTTAAATATATTATATAAAAATAGATTCATGAATAGAAAAAAAGTAAGAGAACTTGCCCCTATAATAATTGAATCATTTGCAAAAATTGTCATTAAAGATCCAAGCAATATCGTTGCAGCATATGAAGGAGCCACTTCCCTAGCACTATTATACGGATTTACAGGAAAAATGACAAAAGAGTATTTAACAATTTTTACTCAGTCTCTAATGGATAACAATATTTGTATAGGATATATCTATTTAGCTCAAGCCCATGCAAAAGGTAAGTTAGAGACAGGAAAGAGCTATAAGATGGCATATAGAGTACTCTCACGTGGCAAAAGTGCTTGTAGTACACAATATGTGCCAATAAATCAAATTGATGCATATGGCCGCGCTCTTTCTAGAGCAAGATATTTTTCCCAAAGAAGTAGATAATGAAAATACTAATTGTTTTGATGGTATTAATAACATCAATTTTTGCTATTAAAGATTTAGGAGTTCATGGCACCTTGTATAAAATTAATGAATCTCCACTTATTGCCACAATAAAAAAAGAAATTTCAGAATTGGATATAGAAAAGTTAAAAGCAGATTTATTTAAAAAAGCGCAGGCTGCATTCATAAGAAATCATGCTTTTAATGAATGTGAAGAAGATGATAATAGTAGATATAAAAACTTTATATTCGCACCACAAGATGTTAAAAATGTTGATGGAAGCTATTTAATAAAAAAAGGTCAACGAATAAATGTAAATTTGCCTATAGGTGTTATAGATGATATATGCTTTGTTGATGGTACCGATTTAAATATATCTTTATCAAATATGACAAGGCTCGATAATGCAGTGAAATGTCGTATTTATTCTATTGCTAATAGAGATGTTCGAGATTATAAGGATTATGGATATGACCTCAACAAAGTAGTTCCTTTTGATATTACTACATGGAATTTATTTAACTTAGATTGTGCTCCTACATTACTACACCTTGAAAAAAACTATGTTGATATCTACAAATTTAAAGCTGAGGAGGAAGAATGAAACATATAATATTTATACTTATGATATCCATCTTCTTATATGCAGAGGATGAAGAAGTTAGCACTAACTTCAGCGATCATGCTTTACAAACTCCTATAAGTAATTTTGCAAATGCTGATTGGAATACTTTTTCAGAAGAGACAGTCTTTACACTAGAACCATTGCTATGTGGAGATGGATTATCTAAGGCAATAGGGTTTAAAGCACATATGATTGAACCTGTAGGGTTTATAGAAATCACCAATACTCCAGGAAGATTACTTACAATTGATATTGAATTGTTTGACATCAATAACTGGTACGATTGGGGCGCTGTAGATGAAGATGACGTTGGAAGACAATCACAAACTCATTATGTTTCATTCCCAATATTAGGAATGCTTTCGCAAGGAAAACTATCATCAATATATTGCTTTACTGGGGGAGATTTATCGTTAGCTTATATGACTGAACTAAACTTAGTGAGAAAGTCACTTGCTGTACGTTTAACACAATATGCAGACATGTTACAACTCTTTACTCTCCCAGGCTTTATTAGTTCAATATTCGATTGCATGGCTACTGAAATAGATCAGGCAAAAGGGTTCAAAATAGGCTCAGGTGAAGGATATACGTTAAGAAACAATTTTTATATGTTTAATGGCTGTTTAGGTGCCGTTCCATTAGGAGATATGGGGGGAGATACAGGAGACCCATTATCTGATGGATTATCTTTGTCCATGGGAATGATGAATGACATGTTTACTATGGGGCAATTTAAAAAAACTACAAACTGGTCAGTGGGCCCAGATAGTATGTGTAGCGAAGAAAGAGTACTTCGAAATATAGATGCTCAGTGGAGGGTCCAATTATTTTATCCAGTAGTAGGTGAGGCACTAGAAGCAGGATTAACACCTCTAGATTCAACAAATTTTAAAAATGTACCACAATCAATGGATGATGTAGTGTACTTATTATGGAAAAGGAGAGATTATGCGATGGGTGCTTACAGTTGTCCTAATAATGCTAGTTCAAATAGATAGTTTTGCTGATATTAAAAACAATCCTTTCTATAAACAATTAGATCAAACACAGGTTCAAAGTTTTAAAAATAAAATTAAAGAAGGTCACCAAGATAAACAAGCATATTTCTTTTACTTTTTGTCCAGTTCCCTGCCAAAGAAATATCTTATTGGACATGCGCGAAGTATGAAAAAGATAATGGATGTAGATACAAAAGTCCATTCTGTTCAATTTATTCGAGGAATAGATGGTGGCTTTGGTGAGTACTTAAGTAGCTTTAGAGAACTTGATATCCAAATACTTAGAAATATACAAGGAATAGTGAATATACGACCTAATGAGAAACTATTTGAAGAATTAAATATAACTAAAATTCCTGCCATTGTGTATGCGGAATGTAGCAGTAACTTTTTTCATGATTGTGATTATAAATATATAACAAGGGGTGTAACTACTATGGATGAAACTCTTAAACTTATGGAAGATGACAATGATCTAGAACAATTTGAAAGATGGAGAGAAATACTAAAGGATAGCTCTAGTGATTAAGGTTTATATCGCATTATTCTTATCAACATGTTTGCTTATAGCAGATAATCCTGCTGAGTACTATCCTGAATCAAATGAGACTACGACAGAACTTTTAAACTCTGAAAATTCTAGTGAAGAGGGAGAAGAGTCTACAGTTTTTTCAACAGTAAGAAAATCAAACATGACAGTAAAAAGAGATACTGATGGTACATATAAAGCGTATAAAACAAATAAAGATGGGGAGCTTGTACAAACAGATGTAAATGCATCAATGCCCTATGAGTTAATAAAATTCTCAAAAGAAATTAAAGGCCGTGCCAACTTCAATGTCTTATCTTCTATCATTAACGAAAACAATTTAACGGATGTGATTTCTCAAGATCCTGAAAACAGTTCATATGATAACTTAATGATAAATCGTGGTGATACATCAATTATGTCTTCATTAACAAAAGGTAGACAATTAGCAGAAACAATAGCATTAGCCCAAGCTCCTATATCTAATTTTATTAGGTGTTATATATCACGAAAATTAATGCCAGCTATGATGTGTCCTATACAAGAAAAAACAGCTATATTTGGAGGGGATATTGGTTCTGACGTAGATGCTCAGAAGAAAGAATGTGATGAATACTGTCAAGAAGATTTTAGTTGTTTTTCAATAGATCAAAATCTTCAAAAGAGTAAAAATCTTTCCATGTCAGGCTCTATTTCTGGAGGGTTGGTTCTTACAGAGGCTTTAGATGACAGACTTCGTTTGCAAACAATTGAAATGAGATTTAGTTTATCAGAAGAAATTTATGAGCAATACCCAGATTTTAATATTACTAAAACACCTTTGCAATTTAAATATGATTTGTCTTTAACTCATCAAAATGGGGATGTGTATGAAATGTATAAGGGAGCTCAAATCTATTTAAAAGATGAGGTCATCGTTTTTAAAGCACATCTAAGTGGTGTTTTTCAAAAAATTGATATGGCCTTCTTTGATATTGTAAATAGCAAAGAAAATGAACCTGCTGAGTGGCCGGTGCAACTAGAAAGCGTAATTGCAAATTATGAAGACACTAAATATTACTATTGTGATGCAATACAAACAATCCCTTTAGGTGCCATATGTAAAGGAAAAAGAGTTCAAGTGGTAACAGACTCAGGAATACTGAAAGACATATGTGTAACAGAAGATGGGAAGAGTGGACCCGAACCTACAACTGGAGGTTACTACTCAAAAAATGCGTGTAATACAAAATGCTATATATCTCAAGATTGTACCCCAACCTATACAGTACCTGGGACAGATATAACAGTGAATGCTTATGAAACAGATATTGGGTGCATTGATACACCAGAAAATGCTCGTTGTACAATCTCAAAATGTAAAAAGCTGTTCGCAGACAATAACTCTACTATTTTTGAAGAATTTAACTATATAAATGAAATAGAAAAAGTAATTACTGTACAAAATGAGATACCTACAAGAGAAATGAGACCAAATATAATACTTGCTGGAGAAATTACAGAAACTGGGCCTGGTAGTCAAACTTTTATTGATAGTATGAAAGATCATGCATACATTGAAATGGTTGAAAACAGTAGATACACGCATACAAATTATACACTTGAAAAACCAACTGACATACAAATGGGTTATACATTTAATTTAATAGCTAAAGATGTAAGAGAACTTACATGGAAGATCAAACCATCAAATATTGCCTATGACAATACAGCTAAATACAAATACGTAGTAATGAAGTTAACCCATTCAATACGACCTCTTGATGGTGTATACAACACTAATGGTAATCAAATAAATATTACAGGAGAGGAACTTTTTAATGATATTACATATGCTCTTATGCTTTCTCCTAGTAATTTTCAAGTATTTAAACAAGACTTCCAATCACAATATTTTGAAATAATAACGGAAGCAGTAGATGCCTCAGGTGCTGCAGGTTCAATAAATACTATGGAACGAGGGCAATGGCTTAATTTACTAGGCTATGGAACAAGTAACCTTATGTATGACGCAATCAATGATGAATGGCTTTCGTATTCTTTGTCTTCATATGCTCCTTCATTTAACAATGGGATATTTGAAAAAGGAATTCCTGTGAAAGAATTTTTAATTTTTACAGATATGTACGCTGATATTGAAAGCATGAATGGTGGATATGTTCACAGCCAAAAGGATGCAGCCGGAAATGTTAAAAGAATATATTCTGGTGACTGGAATGAAATTGAGCAGTCACGTTTTCATAAAGTAGAACTTTATGGCTTTTATTCTGATTATCGATTGACTTATACCGAAGTCCAAAACAATTTAATAGAAAAAAATATTTTCTTTGATTCTCTAAATCGTAGAAAATATAACCATTCTATTACAGGCGATGCACTAATTAATAGAAGAATTGAACTATATTTACAAGGTCCAATTAACGATATGAGTGTGGTTTCAAAAATTAAACCAAACGATTACGATATTGGCAATAAAGCATTTATATTCACACTAATTCAATAAAGGAAGCAATACTATGAAATTTATCATTTTGATGGCACTTATACTTAATAGCTTAATATATGCTAATAGTTTTTTAGAGCAGAAATCTCAAACCTATGATATTACAAATGAACATTCTAATACTAGAGATGTAATATCAATGACTATCTATAAGACCTCTCCTATTATGGAAATAATAGCTGAGCAAAATGAATATTCTGCAAGGGTAATCACTTTATCAGAATGTCAAACTGTCGATGGAGTAGAGCATTGTCCTGTTCTTTCTGAAAAGTGTGAAGGTTTTTTTGATTATTCTTACGGAGAGGCTATGCTCAATAATGCAATCGCATACGAAAATGTGATTTGTGAAACAACGGGTACCTTGGATAACGAGAATTTTAAATGTCAAAAAGATAATGTAAACGTTTGTTCTGACTACCTAGGAAGTACATATGTTAGTTCTACTGATTCTTGTGATAAAGCAGCATGGGAAATAACATGTGATAATAATTGGCATAATTTCTCTTTTCATAATTATCTGAAAATGGAAGCATGGAACCCTTCGGGTCCTGTTAGCAATTATGCTGGATATAATTTTCAAAGCCAAATGAGATACAAATGTATTAACCGGTCTTCAGTTCTAATAGAACAAATGCACAAAATGTATGGGCAATCACTTAATTCTACAGTGTGGTCTCAATTTGGAACATTTAATGCAGAAAAAGTTAAAGCAGATAAAAATTACTTTATAAATTACAATGGCGCAAAAGGGACCGACCGTTATTATATTCCTAAAAATGGTAAAATAAGTGGTGCTAAAGAAGATGGTGTCGTAATAAGTGGAAGACATGTGGTGTCTGGTGACAAAGTTGTCTTACAGGTAGTTGCTGGAAATACTTATGATGGAAAAGGATGGACAGTACGAGATTCAATAACTGGAAATTTAATATTATACGAGCAATACAGTAAAGAACCAAAATGTCCTTCAACTTATCCATTAAGGGTAGGAACAAAATGTTATGCAGAAACTTTTTGTAAGGATGGTTACCACAAAACATCAAATACTACATGCCAACAAAACTATCAGTATTATACATACTTTTGTGAAGAAGATGAAAATAATTATGGTAGTGAATGGGTAGGCCCAATATCTTTAGGTGAGGATTGCCTTGGGGAATGTTCACAAGGAAGAACACAAGATTGTATTTGTAATTCAAAAAAACCTCCGAAGGATAATTGTAAAAGAAAGAACTATCTTTGCGGTGTTGATGAATCAATTATATGTGCACTTGAACCAAATCAAGAAATTTCTAATGAGGTAATTGACAAAAATGTTTTTACATATAGACCTCTTCTCTCATATGCTCCTGTTACTGGAGGAATTAACGAAAATGGATATGGACAACAAAAAGGCCTTTGTTCAGGAAAATGTTCATTCAACATTAAGTTAATCCAAGGTTCAAATAGCAAAATCTATTTTTCTGAAGAAAGACAGGATGATGAATTAAGTTTTATTGAGGTTCAAAAATGTAAATTTACAGGAACTATTTTAGGTGATATTGCATATATTAAATTAGATGATTCTAAAATGATATGGGAAGGGTTTGACAAAGATGGTGGAAATATAGGTTCCATTATTTCTACTTGTGAATGGAATGGAAAAGTAGGATTTTATCAAGACCAAGGGTTTAGTTCAGTTAAAACAGATGGTGACAAATTACTTTTTTATGCCTCATATTCTGAGTCTGGATTAAAACATCCCCAACAAGGTTTTTTACAAGTAATGCCTCAACTAAAAGATGAAGATAAAAATGATGGATATAACTATGAAATTATTGAACCCATTATTTCAAGGGCAAATGGAGGCGATATAGTAGGGCTGTTTGATGACCACACTTTATTTGCATCTAATGGAAAAATAACAGAAGAAAAGTGTAGTGGCTTAAAACTGAAAATTAATGCATATGAACCTTCATTTGATACACCTTTAAAAGTTGAATATTTTAATTCAATGGTTTTTGATTCGTCTGATATTAATAAATTTAATATCAGCTCGTGTACAGAAGGTAGCATTAACGATTTATCAGAGCTGTGCGACAGTTGTAAAATTGATGAAACATACAACAAAACAACAAAATTGTGCGAAAAGAAACCCACTGTTTGTGAAGCTGGATGGTCTCATCTAGATACTGCAGGTACATGTTCACTCTCACAATGGGTCACAACACATTCTTGGCCAGCATTTACGATTTCTACTAGCTATGAAGGTCATGCAGTAGCTAAGTATGGCTGGAAATTTCAACAAGCAAATTCATATGTTTTGTATGTTCCTAATTTAAATCAAAATTTGCCAATGTTTCCAGCAGAATATAACTTTTCTTACTTTTCACAAGGTTGGCAAGGAAACTTTAGTGGAAAAGGAACTACCTCTGGATCAGTAAGAACAATAGTGACATTTTCAAAAACTTCTCAACATGAAAGAGCAAGTACTGTCAAGATGAGTGCTGGGTACAGGCAAGAGTACAAAAAAGTTATTAAATCAGCAACTTGTACAAGTGGGACATTAAATACTGGAATATGTGAAAGTGAACCAAAACATACAAAACCAAATTATACAGAAAGTACATGTTTATTGGAAAAAGCAATTCCTGTATCAGTTGATAATATGGAGTACGCAGTAAAAACCTTATTCGGAACGAATTTATCATACGTTTGTAGTCCTTTAACATGTCAGGAACATGTCTGTGGATTGGCAAATTGTGTTGATGGGTATGATCCGCTTATAAATAACGGGGGAGAAGCAGGAAGTGGCTGTATAGATAGTAATTGTGATGCTAACTTGCCATACATTGAAACCTGCGGCATAGTACGAGGATGTGACGAAACCAATCCTACTCAACAATATATCAATGGAGAATGTTATCAAATGAAATGTGATTACCCAGCAGTACTAAATTATAGCAGTAAGTTCTGCGAAGAAAAAGGTTGTGCTACTGGATACGTTGAAACTTCGGGGGGCCTATGTATTTCAAACTAATATTCCTATTAACTTTAGCCATAGGAGTTAATGCATCAACTATTGAAGAAAGAGAAAATGATGATGTAAGAACAGAATTGAAAAGCTCTGAACCTTCTTCCGTCCCATATAATACATATATACCTTCTTTATATATAGACGATAGGCTTCTAATAGAAAATACAGATATGTCCGTAGGAACTAATAAACGATTATATGCTGGTTATGGAATGTATGACGTTAATGATAACCAATGTAGATTTCTTAGCGAGGGTGGATTTAATAAAAATGAAATGCTACTTATATTTGGTGGTAAAAAAATATTTAATAATGAAACATACTATATTTCAAGGGAAAATATGCCGTATGCTGCTTGCCTTCAATATGCTAATAATTATCATGCTTCTCCAATTGTATTGAATACAAAATCAGAAGAAACAAGTATATTAAGAACTACTTACTCTAGTGAACGAGTTTGGGTAGGAATTAATAAAAGTAACTGTACTGGTAATTTAAATACCGCTGATTTCAATAATGTAACATATGAAAATTGGGCAACTGATGATACCTTATGTGAAAATGATAAATTAAATGTCATTTCAAAGTCTATTCCATCTCGTTCATG
The DNA here is from genome assembly GCA_002401295.1 of SAR324 cluster bacterium. Taxonomy (GTDB): domain Bacteria; phylum SAR324; class SAR324; order XYD2-FULL-50-16; family XYD2-FULL-50-16. The sequence goes on from NVSR01000001.1 coordinate 70,816, forward strand.
GGAATGGGCTAGTGAAAACTCTGACTTAGCGAAATGTGTACTTGAATTCAACTCACCTGACCCTTTACGTCCAACTAAAGTTTGTGCCCCATGGTGGAGAGTAGAACGTACATACGTTGACCCTGATTTTAATGCAACTATTGAATTTGGGATGAATATGGGTTCCTTAGGTGGTTGGGACAGACCAAAACGTATTTCATTTTGTGCTAAGTATGATAACGGATACGTCGCTCCTGATCCAACACTAACAAAATTACAAACATGTGTCTCGTATCATTCTATAAATGGTGGTGCTACCTGTGCAGACAATATTGATCAAGAATTATGTAAAGTCGATGAATGTGCGGGATATATAAGAGATACTTGTATTTTATTAAGAGACACGATCCCCTATAAAGATTATGAAAAAGGAGTGTTTATAAATCGTGATGGCGTTGAAGAGTACACAAAAGTTAAAACTCAAAAGCACATTTATGAATTTGAGTGTCCTGTTATACCTGACGCAAGCGCGGGATGTATAGATTTACGTCAATATGTAACTTTCCCTAAAATATGCCCTAATGGAAAAAAATCTTATTGTAATGGAGATATACCGCCAATACTTGGTGAAAATGGAGGGGTTGAAAGCTTTAAAGGAATTTGCCCAGATGGACAAACACAGATTGCTTGTGAGGCAAACGAATTCAGTAGCACTAAAAGAGTATGTCAAGAATATGAACTTATTGATTTTAATACTACTAGACTAGAGAAATGTGGCGTAGATAAAACATATCAATTAATTAATTTTAGTTCTTCTCTAGGTATTAGTGATATATATGAAAATAATGAAAGTTGCATACGTTCAAATAATGTAGAGTCGGCACGTCCAGTTACCTCCGCTTTAGTTAAAGTTGAACTAAATGGTTTTTCAAATACGAGCTTATCAAAAGCATCTTTAGCCGGAACGCAAATTGAATTATTTTCATGGGAAAATAGTCTTTATGTAAGTGAGTATGCTTTACAAGTAGAAAAAATAAATATAKKWCMKRWMSAWAYTGTWNNCTTGTACAAACAGATACTTCAATCTGTTTACCTTTTCAAAACTCAAGTAATGGTATGACATATAAAGGTTTGCTTTTAGAATCATTATATTCACGTTCAGGAACCTTTCAGTCTTTAGAATATGAAGGAAATGGGTTCTTTAGCAACATAGGTACGACTTCATTAAGTGCGTGTGTTGAAAGTATGAATGCTGTAAATGGAACATTTGTTAATCAGAACTCAGCAGTAGGAGATGTTAATTTTGCTATTTCATTATATGGAATAGCAAAAAAAGACCTACCTCTAAAAAATAATATTGCAGCGACTGAGTGTAAACCTGGTGAAACAGAAAATGTTGATGGTACATGTTCTCCATCGGACCCTTGTAGCGGAGCAGATTTTATACAATGGGCAGATGACGCAGGAACAACAAAAGCACAATGTGGGATTGTATCCTCACCAACATGGGGTGATATCTGTCCTATTAGCACTACAGGTACAACGATAGAAGATTGTAAATATGCCGCAACCAATTGTAGAACAGACTACACGATAAATGCTAACGGAACATGTGATCTTACACAGCCCTTATGTATAGTTAAAATCCCATTTAATGATATAGGGATTAAGAAAGTAACAGGAACAAGTTTAAAAAGTGTATTCAGAAATAATATGAATAAAGTGGAGTGTACACAAAGAGCAGAATGTATTGATTTTAATGTGGTTGGCTTTGCTTCCTATGGAAATCCTTCTACAGCTCAAACATGCTCATTAGAACAAGGTTCATCTGATTACGTGGCAAGCATTAATGAAACAGGCATTATCTATGATTACACAATTTATACACCTCCTTCCCCACCCCAAGTAGCTCCTCCTTATTCAGTTCAGCAGATAGTGAAAGAAGAAGTTGTTGATATCGATGGTGCTACTGATATGGTAGGAATTGACTTTTATTTAAATGGTAAATTTGGATATTACACATCAGACTATTCTCAACCATATAAATCAGATAAAGTGTATATAAATGGAGTTGATGTAACTGATGGTTTAGGCTGGCCAACAGTAACAGAAACTTTGACTTATTTTCTAAAAGGTAACGAAAGAATTTGGAGATCAAAAACAGCAGCTAATGTTCCTATGAGTACAAAAGATGCATATACAGTAGGTCTTGGGCCTACTGGGGGCGTTGGTACAGTAGTCCTTGTTGCTGGATTAATTTGGAATAGTGATATAGAAATCTATAGAACTTACTTCTCCTGGGAGTTATCAAAAAAACCACCCTTAAGATACGTTGAAAATATATATGGGTATGACCTTAGGCACCATCAACTTGATGGAAATATTAAGTTATTAAGTTTAACAGATTTTAATACAGGAAAAGTCAATGATGATAAAACGGCTATAAACAGTACTTTAAAAGCATTATATGAAAAAAAGTATCAACTATTCACTGAAATGGGCATTTCAAATCCTACTAGTTTGGCAGTTCCTCACGAAAGTGGAATTCAAGGAAGCGTTGATAAATGTAAATGGTATGAATATGGTTGTGAAAAAGACAATGGTGGTGCTGATTTTAATAATAATTCAGAACCTGCTAAAACTACAACATCTTATTATATAGGAGCTACAAACAGATTTGTAATAGTAGTTCCATATAAAGGTGCTTATAAAGTACGTGCATTAGATGCTACGGATAAAATCATTTCCGATGTAAATATTACTGAAAGTGACTTTCAAGAACGACCATCAGGAGTTATGTATGCCCCGGTTCAATTTTCAAGAGACATGGACATAGCCCCTAGTTTAATTGAACCAGAAAACGCATGTCTTTCTCATCCTTTAGTTGAATGGGGTGGCGGAGTAAGTGGTGTTTATTATGAAGACCAAAGTTTAACAGACCAAGAAATGATATGTTCTAAATCAGTAGATACTTATGTTCAAAATTTAAGCGCACGAAAAATTAAAATTCTTGATTTATCAAGTAACAAATCAGTTGAATTTACTTTAAAAGGTCCTTTACCCTATCCAAATCAAGTATATCTTGTTTCTTTAGGTGAAGAAGAAAGTAGAGAATATCGCTGTTTCTCAAAATTTCCAAATTGTACGGATGGTGAATATGAAGATAATGAATAGAGTACTACTCACACTTTTATTGTTGCAAGGGCTCTCTTACAGTGCAGAAGAAACAGAATGTATTGTCTTAAGTGAAGTTGAATCTGATCAGATATCAGATACAACAGGTAAAAGCCTACTAACACATATAGAAAGGACTAGAGAATGTACAACAAGAGTCCAAACATTAGGGGAATGCATAGAATGGGAAACTAAAGACGTTTCATACGATATTAATACAACTAACTACTCTGAAATTGAAACAATTGACTATTCAAAATCAATGGGTACAGCCATCTCAATAATGAGTATTTCAAATCAAATAGACAATATTTTTTCAGGATGGAAAGGTTTTTGTGTTAAAGGTATGGAAACTGATTTTGAGTGGGCCGAAGACCCTTTTTATTGGGGTTCTATGGCTATGTCTTTATATGGTGGTGACTTAGCTGATTCAACAGGCGCTGCTGCAGAAGCAGGTGCTTCAGGAACAGTATCAACGATGGCTGCTCGCTACGTGGCTAAATTTACTTCTTGTGCTGTAATGAGTAGTGTTGATATGGCAAGTGCTATCAATGAATATGTTTCAGAAGATGGGGAACCTACATGYGACCCGATAGATGAGTTTTGTGGGGATGAAGGTCAGCAAACAAATGAATCTAATATACTAACAATGAAACGGTTTGAGTATGAACAAGTGATATTAGAAAATCCTGATGCTGAAAAATATTTGATCATTATTGATGAACCTTCTGGGATAGCGACTGCTTCCGATATCGTTACGATAGAAATAAAGTCCTTAGGTGCTGATGAAATTGAAGGATTTAATGCAAGTGAATACGAAGCTGCCCAAGATAAAATAAAAGATATGCAAGCTATGATACGAGCAGCAGTAATTGCTGTACAAATGGCAGCATGTATTACTAATGGAAAAGTAAAATCAGGTAGTTCCTCAAGTGGAAATTTAGTTGATGAAGATGGAAAATTGGATGCAGGGGGTGCAGCTGTCGCTGGTTTGTCAATGGCTAACCCCGCGTTAGGAGCGGCAGCAGGGATAGCCTTGAATATTGCGACTTCTTTCAAAGATATTGATTCATGTGGGGATAGCTCTGATGCAGAGGCCAAGGGTGAACGACATGAAAAAACATATGAGTCCTTACAAATTAATGGATTATGTAGGATTAACAAATCAGAGTGTGTAGAAGATAATCCCTTTAAAGGGGGATGCTGGAGAAGAGCCTACACTTATTGTTGCTATGATCAAGCTGTCTCTAGATATTTAATGGAAGAAATTAAAGCTCAACTTGGAAAAGACTGGGCTCATTGTGCTGACCTTACATTCAGGGAACTGAGTGTCATTAACTTTAGCCAATGTAGCCAAGAAGATAAAAGTACAGGGATAGATGGTGCACCAATAGGAATAGAAGAAGGTGATGCACTTGTTGCAGCTGGAGGTTTCCCTTCCTATTATGATATGGCTCAGGGAACTTACTTTCAGGCAAAAGCGCAATGTTTAAATTACGATCATTTACTTGATTATGTAGTGAATGAATTCGATGGTAAAGTATCAACTAAACTACTTATGGAACAAATCAATCAAATCACATCTCCAAGTGAACATTATAATGAATAAAAGGAAAAATATGAAAAAAACACTAATGGTTTTAAGTTTATTTGCTTCTGCAGCAATGGCCCAAACAACACACACATATATACATAATGAAAAGAATGTAGTTCAACAAGTTGATAATCAGAGTACTTGCTTATCAACGAATAAATCAAGCGATCCTGATGTTATATTATATATAGGCGCGCACGTACAAAATTATGATTATTCTGTAGATGGACAAAATAACAATAGTTCTAGTTTATCTGATATGTATGGAATATCTGGAGATATCTATATAAAAAATGGTGATGAAGGGATGGGGATTGGAAATAGTACATATATAGGATTAAGAGCGGTGTATGACAAGGGAGATGTTTTGTTTGATGGAACAATACCTGATCCCAGTGGTCCAATAAGTACTAGAGATGATGTTGAAGTTACCTCTTTAGATTTAGAGCTTGTGTTAAGAGACTGGGATAGACAATCAACTGGTCATACTTACTTGGAGTATATTCTAGGTTTTAATGAGATGAAAAGAGATTTCCCTCTAACAAACTACCAAGAAACATATACACACTATCTATTTGGAATAGGATTTGGAGTTGAAACTGAAATCTCTGACAATTTTTTTATAGGGTTAGATTTAGTAGGAAAAATTTCACCATTTGGTAAAATAAAATCAAAAGGACCTTCCCATAGTGAAAAGCTATCAACTACGTTCACTTGGATGGGAAGAGCTGAAATTCCTTTTAGATGGAAGATAACACAACAGTCAAGTTTTCATATCATACCACTTCTTGAATACTGGAGTTACGATGGTTCATCCTCTTCACCTACTGCACTACCTAAAAGTGAATTGACAACATGGAAAGTTGAGGCAGGATTAAGTCTGGAATTTTAATAAATGCTGGCTTGACAATAATTCGCTCCTGATTTAGGCTAATAGTAATTTGCTTAAATCAGGAGAATAGAAATGAATAAAAAAACAATTTATGAAGAACTAAACCAAGACGTAAAAACTTATATTAAAAATCTTGAATTAGTCACCTTCTCAAATGATAGTGATAAAGAGTTCGACCCCACAGAGATCAACGCAATTAATGCTTCCTCGATAATTGAATCAACAAAATTATATTTAATTAAGAAAAAAGACTTGGACACGTTAGCGCAAATTTCTAAAAAATATAATGACACCTTTTCGGACAGTAAACTAAAAAAACAATATCCTATAAAAAAACTTTTTAAGCTTATTAATCCAGACATTGACGCAATATTTTTTTCAATGGCATTAATCCATAAAACAAAAACTATTACCGATGAGAAAGAAGTTCTAATGTATGTTAATAGTGAATATGAGCAATGGATTAAAAGTATTAAGACACGAACAGAAACTGCTATGGAGCAATTTAGGAAGGAAGCTAATGAATTGCAATTTGACAAAGGGTACTCAGATTTTAAAGAAAAGGAAATTAAAGATGAACTTATTCATGACTTAGCTCAAGCTGAGGTGTATTATCAGAAAATCACGAATGATCATATAGGAGAGTATGAAATTGCTTATTTGGGGTTTGTTAATCCTTCTCCTTATTTAACACTAACAGTAAGATATGAAAATCAAGAAATTCAACCAAATATTCATCTTTTAAAAGATACTCCTAACTTTTTACTTTTTAATGAAAAAATTTGGTCAAATAAATCAAATTGGAGAGATGGCTTTATGGCCAGTTCAACTAAAGCGTTTGGTAATATTTGGTTTAGAAAAAAAGACAATAAGCTAGTTTGACAGGTTTTGGAATCTAAGTTAATATACCAAAAATTAAAGGATTGAATATGAACACATTAGCATCTCAACAAATTACAAGCGATAATAGTTTATCGTTGTCTCATCTACTTATTATACTTTCACTTACACTAGGACTAAGTGCGAGTATTGAACTGAAAATGTTCTTACCAATTGTATTAGCAATAACAGTATCTATTATTATCAATTTTAAAGACTCTGAAGGGTATATGACTGACAAACCGATGATTGGCATCGGCTGAGGGGCCTTCTTCTACAATAAGACCTATTCAGATGTCTGTAGAAGCAATGCATTATGAATTTCTAGAAGTTTATTCAAAATATAAAAGAATAAATGCAATTAATGCAGCCAGTCTTGGAAAATACAAATCATTAATAAAAGCCAACAAAAGTTATAGCAACCATAAAATGCTTATTAAGAATCAAGAATCTTTAAAAGAAAAGGTTCAGCGCACAACAAGACAATTAGCTTGTGTGAGAAGATATCAAGAAGAGAATGGAAATCTTTTTGATAATACAGATCTGATAGTACTAAAATCTACAATGACTAGCTTAGGAGTTATTCTAAATAATGAATAAATTGATTCACCAGTTAGCAAGGAAAATACACTATGCCATACTATTTAAGTAGTGAAGTTTCTAAAATATTACAAGAGCAATATCCAGGGGCAATTTTGACATCAGTTTTTGCCAGACTTATTAAGTCTAAAACGCATACTTTGAATCGACTATTTAAACAGCATGGAATAGAGATAAGAAAAACATATATAAAAGTCCTTAAAGATGGTGTTCTTCCATTAACTCGAAAAGAGGTTTTTTGTTACTGCTACTTAGAAGATTTATACATTTTATTAGAAAAGTTAACTAAAACAACAAATGGCTATAGACAGATACACAATCATTTGAGAATCTCTATTATATTTAGAATTAGACAGGGCGTTTCTATGTATTTACAATATGAAGAAAACTCTAAACTTGAAATCATGAATAGTTTTAATGACTTAAATAAGATAGATACAAGTTCATTGTCTGCGATCCTAGGGATTAGTAAACGGTCTGTAATAAAAAATAAAAATTTTGCTAGAACCCGAGATGGCACAAAACTATATTACAATTTATGCCAAGTTCTAGATTATTACACCAAAATTAATAACGAAATTAAAATAAAAAATCAAGCAATATATATTATTTTTGAAATGCATGAAAAAGGGTTCACACATTCTGATATATATGAAAAATACAAGTTAGTTTCTCAAGTTTCAGCAACAAAATATATAAGTATGATAATTCATGAGTATAAAATAGGCATAGAGAATGCAAAAAAAATTGTTCTGTACCTGGAAGTTAGCAAATAAGTTTTGAATTGAATTTGAATGAAGCCTGCTGGTTACAATTGTGTAAGCCAAAATTTAAAAATAATATAAATTTTTTTATAATAATAAATAACTAGTTACACTATAATATCGAAATTTTTAAGGGAAAACGATGAAAAACAATATTAAAAACTACCTTTTAGTCGCAATAGCTTTAGCTTTTGCAGCTTGTGATGACCCCGAGTTGTCTGCACCAACAGGAGAAGTACCTGAAAACGCTCAATCCGGATATACAGTTTCACAAATATCGATTGTAAATACGGGAAACAGATCTCTTGAGTCTCTTGTATTAACTGGGAGCGGTGCAGAAAACTTTTCTGTTAATCTTAAAGGTCTTATTACAGTAGCAAGTACTGCTCAACTTGATTTTGAAACAATGCAAGGATATAACCTAACAGCGACAGCAACTAGTACAAAAGGTGATACTGTAAGTGGAAGTGTCAATATTAATATTCTTGATGTAGCTGATGTTGTACCGATAATTTCGGGCTTTAAAGCTTCTCTTCCTGAAGACACTCCTCAAGGTAGCTTAGTAGGACAAATCACAGTAAATGATACGGGGGATAGTCAAATACAGACTTATAGAGTAAGTGACTCAGGTAGATTCTATGTCACTAACACAGGCGAGGTTAGAACTAATATCACCTTAGACTATGAACAACAAATTCAATATAATTTTAGTGTTTATGCAATTAGTGCTGCAGGTGAGAGTAATAAGGTTAATGTAGAACTGACTGTAAGCAATATTGCAGATGTAATACCTTGGATTATGGGCTTTGACACATCAGTAAATAAAAATATTAAGATTGGTTCTGTGATTGGCAAGGTAAGCATTGAAAGAGAAGGGGATAGTCCAATATCAAAGTTTACAATAAGTGAACCAGATGCCTTTGAAGTTAGTCTTGATGGTGTTGTTACGACTAAAACATTGTTAGATAAAAGCTCTTATGCTTTAGAAGTTGTTGTTACTAACACAGCTGGCACAGATACCGGACTAGTCCAGATTACAGTAAACGAGTCATTTAACATTAATTTTATCAATGGCCACTCTGTTTCAGATATTGACTCAGATGGTGATTTAGATGTAATTGATGTGTTAGCTACGAATGGTGAAGTTCAATGGCATGATAATCAGGGTAACAAYCAATTTATAACGCACTCATTACCTTTCACTTCACAGCTTGTATTTGCACAAGATATGGATAATGATGGTGACACAGATATTGTATCAAGAGATGGTTCCGACATTGTTATATATCTCAATGATGGCAACCAAAACTTTACAGAGTCACAAAGAATTACTCGTGATTATGGTTTTCATTATGATAGTAATGGCATCTATTTAGCAGATATAAACAGCGATGGACGTATTGATATTATTGCTGCTTGGATGGGTCAAGATTGGTATAAAAATGAAGAAGATGGAAGTTTCACAAGACTTCCTTTAAGCTCAAGAGGAAAAGACATTATCGCTTTTGATATTGACCTTGATGGTGATATGGACTTTATCGAGTCAGATAACAATGTGTTCTGGCATGAAAATAACGGTAGCCAAGCCTTTACGGCACATCAATTATCTGATGATGATATTGGTGGAGCTTCATCGTATTCTATAGATATAGACAATGATGGTGATATTGATATTGTCTCAACTAGACGATGGACTAATGGAATCGATTTGTATGTTAATGATGGATTGCAAAATTTTAGTAAAATTCTTGTATCAATGAGTAACAATTCAGGGTATACCTATGCAACTGACATAGATAATGATGGGTACATAGATGTTTTAAATGGTACGGTTTGGTATAAGAATGATGGATACAATAACTTCATAAAACAGCCTGCATTAAGTCTTGATAATCAAACTTTGGTTAATTTGGCAAATAAATAAAATTTACTAAGGGCGCATCACTTGGTGCGCCTTGTTTTTCAGTTTTTATCTTTGCCGTTTCATTCAAAATATATAGCACCAAAAAATTCTACTAATATAAATATGCTAATAAAAAAACAAGATACAGTCTGCAACTTATTCTTGAATACTTTTTAGTATTTAAAATAAATACTAAAAAGTATGTTTAAATTACAATTTTATTAGATACAATATAGTATTCAAAAAAAATACTTTATAGCAAGGAAACAGTATGAGACTAAAAAATCCTTTTCGGTTTGACAAAGAGGTCGCTGGTGAATTCTTCTGTGGGCGTAAAGAAAATATAGATGATTTGATTGACTACATATTTAATCAAGTAAATATTATTATGTTTTCAAAACGTAGAATTGGGAAAAGCTCTCTAATAAAAGAAGTCTTTGCAAATAAGCTTGATAAAGACATCTTAACCGCGCACATAGACATATATGCTATTTCAACGATAAAAGAGCTTTACCAGCATTTAAAAGAGGGTATAGAAGGATGTTTTACTAAACATGAAACAGGGCTTGATAAACTTGCTAGAATTGCAGAAGAACTTAGGGAATGTTTTAATGATGCAGAGGTCAAGCTAGTAGTTGGAGTAAAGCCTTCAATAGAATTTAACTCAACTCAAAAAGATTATTATAGAGCAATAGAAGATTTATTATATGGATTTTATCGCTATCTTATAAGAAATGATTTACAAGCTGTAATCGCAATAGATGAATTTCAAAAGATTATCTCTCTTAATGAATCAGACAAAGTTGAAGCACTATTACGCACTTTAGTTAATAAACGTGAGAACTGTTCTTTTATTTTCACTGGATCTAAACGTAATCTACTTTTATCATTATTTGATAAATCAGACCGCCCATTCTTCAAGCTAGGCACAACTTATCCTCTTGATGCTATTGAAAAAGAAGCTTTTTTTTCATGGAGCAAAGAACGATTTGAAAGAAAAGAAATATTTCTTGATAAAGGGGCCTTTGATTTTCTTTATAACGAAGCTGATGGTGAAACACGTTTTATGCAAATGATCTCCTATGAGCTATTTAAACAAGGAGAAAAGGCAAGTGTAATTACTTTAGAGATTATGCGGAAGTGTATTAAATCTATACTCGCTAAGAAAAAGGATTTAGGCGCTTTGCTTGATGCGTACACAACCCCCCAACAAAATGCTTTAAAAATTATTGCTAAAACAAATGGAAATAGTATTTATGAAAAAGAAATATTAAATGAATATGATGTTTCTAAAGGAACGATGCAAAGTTCTGTTAAATCACTAAACGCAAAAGGTATAATTTTTGAAGCAGATGGTGTTATCCAGTTTGAAGATGTTGAGTTTAAGCTTTGGTTAAAACAACTGTAGAAAAATCAACTATTATGATAAAAATATTATTTGTAACGAGACTTTAGTTTATTAAGACTGGTTATATATTCTTGGGCGTATTCTTTTGCTTTTTCAATTGTTTTGAAAACCTAAGAAATCATTACCTCTCCATAATTCGGGAGCAGTATTGTTTTTAATATTAAATGTATAGTCTTCAACTTTGTATTCTGTTTGGTTCAGCTCTTGTTTAAAGTCTTCAATGATCTCTTTTTGTTTTCTTGTGTTTACCCCTCTAAGTCTTATGAAGAGTTCCGCGCTTGCATTACTTATGCTAATTGGTTTAAATGAATTTAACCAACCCTTTTTTATATCATCTTTAAAACTTAATCCAATAATAATGCATTGAGAAGCATTAATAGCGGAGGTGTTTTTATCTTGCGTATAGGCATTCTCTTTTATCCATTTTTGGGTAACTGTTACGCTCATAAGTACTTCTTTTTGACTCGCATTATATCAAATGTGGGTCCAGGGATTTTATTTCTTAGATAAAGCCGTAGTCAAAGATTCTCGTTCTCTCTCAGATAGTGACAATTTACTATTAAGATCAGTAATCATTTTTTGAGACTCAACAAGTTGGGTTTGAGATTTTGTTAATTCTTTATCAAGCTGCTTATATTCTCTATTGTCAGTTTCTAAACGGTTTATATCTTTTGTAAGGGCTTCATTTTCCACTGTATGTCTTACGGCTTCTGTCTTTTGTTCGGCTAAGTCAAAACGCAGTGCTTCAAATAGCTGTTTGGTTTTTTCAAGCTCTGCTTTTTCAATGTCTCGTTTTGCTTCATCAATAGAAAGGCTTTTGACTTGTTCTCTTAATAGTTTTGTTTCTTGTTCTGCTTGTGATGCTCTAGTGTTGGCAACTTCAATAAGGGCATTGGCTTGTTCTTTTGAAGCCTTTATTGAATTTTCAGAAATTAACTTTATTTCAGAACTTTCAGTTTCAGCCTGGCGCTTAGCTTCATTAGCAGTTTCAATTTCAGATTCAGACTTTTTGATTTTATTAGATGCATCTAAAGTGATTTTTTCTATTTTTTCAGCAGCTTCTTTTTTAATAACCTCAACAGACTCAAATAAATCTTTTTTGATTGTATCAGATTCAATTACTTTTTCTTCAAGAAGTTCTACATACTCATCAATTTGTTCTTTTTGCCTAATATTAATCTCAGAAAGTTCAGAAGTTCGTTTTTCAACAATTACATGAATCTCTCCAGCAATAAGTTTTGCAACACTACTACTGCCTATCTCATCTGCCATCTTAGAAACTTCCGTATCTCTCTTTTCAAAAAAGTCGCGCAAATGCTTGGAAACTACTTCTGTTTTCCCCCCACTTACAGAAATCACAGCTCTTACAGTTGGTTTAACAGCTTTTGCAAGCATCCCAGAAGCTATTCTTTCAACGTCTTCAAATGTAATACCATTGTTTGTTTCTTTCATGGAGACCCCTTTTTTATAAATAATTAAACAATTATAGCGTACACGAAACTAGAAACATAAATTAATAGGAAACATTCGTTTCCTGTTTCCCAAGTAGTAAAGTTAAAGTCTCATCCCTTTAGGCATCAATTTGATTCTGTATGTTTCTTCAAGTTTTTTGTAAGTAATGAATGCTGCTGGTTCTTCTAACCCAATGTCATAAAAATCTCCGTATTCTCTATCCCCATCTGGGTCACATTTATTAGAGCATAGATTCATAGTGATATAGTTATTGTTTGCAAAATTTTCGTGAGCCTTTTGAATTGCATTAGATTTCACAAAACCTAGTTTTGAATAAAAATTCTCTAAATCATGATTACAAGCTACATTACATCCCGAATCCAAGTTTATCTCTTTTTCAATGGCCTTTTGTAATGAATTTACACCTAGTCCTTGGCCACGCTTATTCCTTTTTACAGTAAAGTACTTCAAGCGCCTAAAGTTTTTATCATGCACTCCATAAACAAATAACCCGAATGCGATTTTATCTTCGCCCTCTTTAACTATAAAAAAAGTGCTGACCTTGTTAATCATTAAGAAGTATGTCATTGTAAAGACCACTCTTTTAGGTTCATTATCATCTTCCATCAGTTTGACCATTGTATATATATCTGGTACGATATCTGAAGTTGGCTCTGTGTAAAATTCTACGTTCAAATTATTGTCTATTTTATCTTTCACTTTGATCTAACCCTATATTCTTTAAGTATTTAAATGTCTCATTCATGTCTGTTTTAAAGTTATTTTTTAGATAATTCTTTATCTTTCTTACATCTGTTAGTCCACGTCTTTTCATCGCGATTAGAACACCATCACCATTAAGTAGCTCAGAAAGTTCTAGCAAGTATTGTTTTTCAGTCTCCGATTTACTTAGAATATGCATAACTCTCTGCTCTTCGTCTGCAGCTTCCGTAATTTTGTCCAAATAAGATTGAGGGAGTTCATTCTCCAGGTGGTATAGAATTTCACCATCTTTTTGAATATAGATTTCATCTAATACAATTGAATTTGAATTTACACGTTCTACTAGCTGGTTGTGTACCGTAACATCTATCTCTTTGCCCTCATAGCTATTCCACATATGAAAAGCATACATATTATTATGCTCTATCATCCCATAATGAATGTCTATATCTATTTTATGGTATCTGCTGAGGTAATACTTCAGAATAAATGGAATGCGGTTACAAGCACCTTTAATGTCTTCTTGTTCAACCTTATCTGCAAGTAACTGGCTAACGCTTCTAACTATATCTATACTTATCAATACACTTCCCTTCTTTTATAATCTCTTATTTTACCAAACTTTTAAAAAGAGACCGATGAGCCCCAACACTACGAGCAAAATACTAACGAAGATCAAGCAAATTAAATTAATGTGAAATTATAAAATATATGGACTTGACATTAAAGGAATAGTTTCATAGTATGTCGATAAATATACTAAATGAAGATTAAGGAAAATAATATGACCAACTTATTCAATTACCTAGGTATCGCTCTAGCAGTAGGTACAGTTTTATGTATTACTTACGTTGTTATTATAGGTAAAGAAGCGAGGAGTGAAGATAGAGGTATAGACTTTATCACAGTACTTTTCATTATGCTACTTTCTGTTTCATCAGCATACGCAATTAGCGCAAAAGAAAGTCATGAATTAATGATCAAAGATTTTTTAAAGGGAGAAGTTATTGTTGTAGATGACAAAGCAATCTCAAATAAAAATGGATGGGTACTTGCTCAAGAAAATAAATATTTTATAAAAGGGGATATGGCAATAGCCCTTCCTCTTGGGAGTATTTACAAATGAGCCCACAAGCAGTAACAAAAATCGAACTAAAGGCCTGCTTGCTTGAAAAAGATAATGGCATTTTCTTTGATAGAGAAAAATTACAGATTCTTTTAGAAAAAAAAGGGTCTTGGAACATGACTCAAAGATTAATTAACTACGCAGCTATAAAGCTTTTAAATATTTATTGGTCAGATAGAACGCTAACTCAGCATTTCTACAAAGAGAGCATTAAAGAAATATTTTTCTTAATGTTTATGTCTTATAACGCACATTGTAAAGTTCATAGTAGATTTCAATTTGATGATTTTGAAAAAATAATAATGCAATTAGATAAGTTAATCTACCTAGATAATTATGACACTGGTATAAATTTAAAACAAAACCTTTATGAACCACAAGAGTTAGTCTTATCTCGTAAAGACAACTTAGAAAGCAGTCTTTTGAAGCTAACAAACATTTTTGATGATTTCATTTTTTATCAAGCACATGGTGGTGGGATATCTTCTTTTGTAGTGAGAATTGCAATGCTAGATCGTTGGGTTAGAATGAGAACCCAACCAATGGTAAAGTTAACAAATACATTTATAGCCTTAGCTCAAAGTTTYAGAGTACTTGGTGGACGTAGTAGTGAGATAGAAGAAAAATGGGTAGAAGCAGCGCAACTAAGCAAACTAATAAAATAAGTTGAACGTACTAAAAAGGAAACAGATGCAAGCCATATATACAGACAACGAAATTAAAACTCTCATAGAGGGCGATTCTAAAATGATAGTGATGTCTTTTGCTAGAAGTGAAGACTTGGGTAAGACCGCTATTAATCGTGTGTTAATAGACTTTAGTGAATTGCTTACGAAGGTTAAGGGCAAGTATATTCCTTCAATGGACTTAGACCACAGAAGATACATTACTGGCTTGATAGAATTAACTATGAAAAGTGTAGATGAAGCCCATAAAGCAATTGTATTTGAACGCATTGTCTTTCCGAGAATTTTTTAGCATGTTGCAAAGGAGCGTTAGTGAAAACATACGGTAAAAAACTATTAGAATATCTTCTTATAAAACGTTATCTCAACAACCAATATAAGACTGAAATATTTAATAAATATCGATTTATATTTATTGAAGATAAAAATACTCTTAAACTAAGTATGGACTTATTTGATCAAGACAAGAAATGGGTAGAAGAACCTATTAACCCAACGTGTGGCCAAGCTAGAAAACTAGCAGCGAAAGAATGTACATGTCGATTTGCAAGTAATGTGAAATATTCAGAAGAAATTATAAAAGAAATCATGAAAGAGATAGCAAAGTTTATGGAAGTAGATTTTTTACTCTTAGAGCTAGATGATGAAAATGATGGTATCTATCTAATTATTTTAGAAAATCAAGTTGTAAGTATCTCTTTAACTTTCCCTAATAGATCAGACGAAGAACATAAGCATATTGCTTTAGTGGACTTTTTAGATAATACAAACATTGCGTTAAACAATGCTATTGTCGAAAAATTTGACAATATATGCAATATGACAGAACAACTAAATGTTTTGTCTGCTCAATATATGGAAAAAATATGACTGAAATAAAGAATGTGATTATTACTATATTAAATGAGAGAACTTCCAAAGTGACATATATAATTTCAAATTTAATAAAAATGAACTATAGAAAGTTCATATGGAAGACAACTAGAATGGAAATTAATAAAAACACCATGCAAAAAAACATTCAAGGACGGGTGCTAAGATGAAAACTTTATCAATAAAACAACCTTGGGCATGGGCAATATGCAATTTACCTGATGAGTTCAAAAAAGATATTGAAAATAGAACCTGGACAACTAAACACAGAGGAGAGTTTTTAATTCATGCTTCAAAAGGTTTTGATGCAGATGGTTATGATCGTATGAAGTGGTACTTACATGAGTTAGGCTACACCGGTATAATCCCTTTGAAAAAAGAATTTACTTATGGCGCTCTTATTGGAAAGACAAGACTTATCGAAGTAACTCAAAAACCTAGAAGCAGATGGTTTGAGGGGCCTTACGGATTTAAGCTAAATAGAACCATTGCCTTCAATACTCCTATTCCTTACAAAGGACAATTAAACTTTTTTAATGTTGATAATGAGTTAATACTAAAAGAGATGGAACGTGTAATCATTGTAGAAAAGTCTAACAATGGCTAAAGAAATTAAAAATGTCACTCTAGATAAAGCATTTGAACTTTTAGAAGAGAATTATGTCTTGAGTAGAAGAAAATCAAGATGGGATCATAAAACTGATTTATTAGTGCATGATGAAAATGTTATTCAAATATTGTTATTGAATAAGAAAGTACATCTTTTAGTCTTTGGCCCTTTTGGTAAGAAGATAGAGGCCGAGTGTAAGATAATTAAGAAAGAAGATATCTTATGTCACTTGAAAACCATTAGAAATGAAATTATTACATTTCATAAGCAAAGAATCCCAAAAAAGAAAAATAACAACTCTATCGTAGATGAAGAAGACTCGAAACTTTTAGTCTACGCTTGGTTGTTGAAAAAATACCCTAAAAAAAGTGATGTTATAGTTCCTGAGATTAGTTTTGGAGAACGCAGAGTTGATTATGTTGCATTCGGAGACAAAGAGACCTGTATGGTCGAGATAAAGAGTGAAGTTGATACAGTAGAAAGACTACAAAAACAGATTGACCAGTATAAGATGTTCGCAAATTATGTTTATATAGCAATACACTCTAGTAAGATAAAAAAGTTAGATGATTTAGATATTCCCTCTTCTGTAGGCATATTGGAGATCAGTGATAAGTTAAAGCTTGTTAAACGAGCAACTAAACAAAAGATTGAATCTTGTATGTTTATCGGGCACCTGAGCTACAACGAGTATAAGTGTATGCCGCTAGGTCTTAAACACTCATCAAAATTTGAGAAAGAAGATATCCAAGATATTTTCAAAAGCTACTTCACAACTAAACAGAAAGAATCTTACTCATTTAATAATCTAAAGGGCAGACATAAAATTGAAAGTGACATCAGAAAAGAGTTTCACTTAAAAGGTGATCTAAAAAAAGCAGTTGGCAACACTAAAAACATCGGTATTAATCGAATGAATAGCAGTAGCAATGCAACAATGACCCTAAGAAGCCATTTTGATTTAGAGAACGAGTACCTAATTTCTATTATGAGTGGACTGCAAAAGAAATTTAATAAAATATACAAAAAATATGAATATTCTGAGATAATTCAAGATGATGAAATGTTGTTTAGAGCCATTGTAAAGATATGTAATTTACCTTCCCCTTATATATTTTCTAAATATATGAGGTTAAAGTTTATGGTAGACAATGGCAACACTTTCATTATGCATAAAGATGAGGTTATAGAATATATTGATAACGAGTTTAAAGCTGCGGTAGAAACTATTAATGAAACTGAGAACTATTTTTACAAAAGTAGCTATTCTCTTTTATCATGCAAGCATTTTATAAACCTATTGCAGAGTAAAGGAATTGCGAGTACTCTTTCCAAGGCAACACAAAAAGGTTTTACGACTAGAATTGATACAAAACTTTATAATGATAATATGAGAGTCTTAGTGTTGCACCATAACAGCCATACGTTTTATGGAAAAACAGATCCAATAATAGAACTAAAACTATGGGAATTAGAGTAAAAAATAAAGATGGTAGAATTACTTATGGAAGAGTTGATCTCAACAAAATCTATCAAATAAAAAAAATTATAAAAAGGTACTTTATGAGTGAAACAAACTCCATTATTGTTGATCCTATGTCTTTTAGTTCTTTTCATATAACAATGTATTTCAATGATACACCATTATCAGTTGGTACAGCTTTTGTATATGAACACAATGCAAAAAACTATATGCTCACAAATTGGCACAATGTAACCGGCAAGAACCCTGAAACATTAATACACCTAAGTAGTAACCTTTCTGAGCCTAATAAAATTGGGATAATGTTATATAAAGGAAGTACTTGGGAAGAAATGACAATTGAACTATTTGATGAAAATCATAGTCCTGTATGGGTTGAACATCCTAAATATAAACACCTAACAGACTTTGTTGCCATTCCTATTGATATACCAAATGTATATTCTTGGTTAGCAATAAATAAGGCAATTGAAGAAAAAGATTATATTGGAAACTATAGCCCTAGTGTTGGAGATGAGGTGTTTGTTCTCGGATTTCCATTTTCACAAAAAGCAGGTGGATTTTTAMNNCAATTWRRAAAAGGGCGAGTATAGCTTCCGAACCCAATATTGATATCAATGAATTACCATTGCTCTATAAGTCTTCTAACATATTCCTTACATATGAATATAGAAAAAACTCTTTGAATAACGAAGCCCATCAAGTCTCATACCCCTATGAATATGAAGAACCTCCCTAAACAAGGTGTTTTTAACTATTTTACAAAAAAAACGACCAAAAAGGGACAGGTTATGGAATTAACTAAAGAATGGAAAAAAGTGCTACTTGATATTTATAGCTTATTTGATGATAGCTTTACATATAAAATTAGTATTGAGGTACCTAGTAAACTTCATGTTAATATAAATTCTAATATTGAGGATGTGTTAGAAGAGCACCTGAAATATTTGAGTACACGCTATGTAAAAATAATTAAAACGGGACATAATAATGACGTTACTGAACCCATCAAAGTTTGGTTCGGAAATAATAGGGTAATTAAAAATGACTTGAAAGAGATCGTTATTGAATTTGAATATGCTTCAAAGTTAATACCAAATATATTAAGTACCTTGAACCCAATTGAGGTATCAGTCGTAACGAGGGATGACTTATATTATAGAGAGAACGCTTTTTCTCAACCTTATAGTACTTTAAAAGGTACGCTATGAATGACTATAAATATGCTCAATATATTTTAAAAAAATATGAAAATCAACCTCTCGAGTCTTTCTCTTTCAGTTGGTATAATAACGAACATCAATCATATGCATCTAATACATATTTGATGAAAGGATCGAAAATAAATAATATTATGTTTGAATCAGATTGGATAGGCTATGAATCAATTCATGGAGTACAGGAAGGAGTGCAAGTTCTCGTTCTTCTCAAAAAGAGTTTGAAAAAGCTAGCAGAGTTAAGAGGAAAACCCGTAGTCTTGTATTTTTCGGCTACAGAACAAAAACATTTTTTAAATCAAACTCGAATCTCAGTACAAGATGTAAAAGATATAAATGAAATACTGTATAAAATACCTGAAAGTACGCAAGAAATTGATTTTGTTATTAATAGCTCTGGAGGTGATTTTAAATGTGCGTTTGATATTGTTGAATTATTACAAGCTCGATTTAAAAAGGTGACTTGTATTGTTCCTGACTTCGCATTATCAGCAGCATCTGCTATATGTTTAATGAATAATGAAATTATTCTATCCGCTAACGCTAAAATAGGACCAATTGACCCATTAATTGAGTCCTATCTTACTAAGGAATATATTTCAGTTTATACCTTATGGCAAAGTACAGAATGGGCAATGAAAAACTATACTAAGCACCTTGAATCTCATCAAAATTATAATATGGATGAGATAACAAAATTAAGAAAGGGTTGTAGCCAGTCAATCCAAAATATAAAGAAAATTGTTTCTTTATATATTCTTATTTACATGTTTAATATAAAAAATGTAACGATTGGAAAATTGTGGTTGGATAAGTGGTATATGCCTTTGTACATGACCTTTAATTCTAAGGGAAGGAAAGCTAAGCAGGTGACTAACTTCTTTATAAACTGGGGTAGAGACTATGGTCACGATAGTTTTATTCCACATAGTGCATTATATAATATGGGCCTCAATATTGCGCAAGTCTCAAATGAAATTTTAGAGACAATGCAAGAAATATCATTTTTGTCACATAAGTATTTATTAAAATCAGATTCTATAAAAATACACATGAATTCTGAAGGCTTAGATATGGGAATGAGCACTCCCTCTATGAAGCGGGACGACTCTGATTAGGGTATTCCTCAATAACTTTATTAGCATAAGGATAAAGCTTTTGTAGTAGGCAAGAAATTGATTCTAGTTCTTGCTCAGTTATTGATACTGCTTCTCGTTCAGGGATGTCTGGTTCGCCTGTCTTCATACAAAAGAATAGGGCAGTGACAGTTCAAGGAAAAGATAAGTGGTCTAGGCATCATATGCATTTCCTTGGTATATATTCTGGACGAATTGGAGATGAAAATGACGCGCAGCTTGGGCGAGTATGGAAAGCAGCTTCTATAGTTGAAATGTTAGATAGTATTGATGCCCAAGAGCTAATCTAACAAGCTGTTGAATTTTATATATCTATGAATGAAAATATAACTCATAGTAAAAAAGATATTAAGAAAGCTAAAGACTATTTAGCTGAAATTAGACAAGCAACTTAAAATAAAAAAAACAAGGACTAAGATGTCAGAATTAAATGCAAGAAAAGAGGCAATGATTTATATTTATATAACGCAGGACGTGAATCTGCCTTTTAATATAGAAAATAAACCCAAATTTACTATGATTCAACTACTTTCTGTTTATACAATTTCTATGACTGTTTCATATACGATTAGCTTATTTGCCTCCATATTAGACTCATCTATATTTTTAACTTTTATGCTTCTTGGCGGTGGCTTGACTATTCTTCTACAATTAATTATTCTTCTAAAGAAAAATAAATTAATGAGATACTTTAAATCAATTGGTCAAGAAAATTTTGAACAAAGTATAGAAAAACTACTAAATAATAATTAAACCTATTCTTGCTAAGGTTTGACATCATTTGTACTTGACTCTCTCATTAACAAATGGAATGCAAGAACATAAAGACAACAGGAGCTGTTAACCATGACTAAAGCGCAACAACTTATTGAAGATATTTTACAAATTGCACATCAAGACAATGATGTTTCAATCTTTGAGATCCAAGATGCTCTGAGAGTGGTTATTGAAGACGTAGATGTGATGGTTGAAGAATGTAAAGTTAAAGAAAATAAAAACATATCGACAATGCGACAAAGACAACCAATTGTAGATATATCAAAAATTAATAAGAATAATTTAAAACTGAATGGGTAATACCCATGATGATTGTTTACGCGTATAATATAACTCTTAGTGTCCATATCTTGTTAATAGAAGATATGGACACCAAGAAGCATTTAAAGTAGCTATCTACTTGATTGATAGCCTCTTTAAGTGTTTGATCACTTAAACTTTATGGACAGCTCACAAGGCTTAAATGTCCATAATTGGAACAACTTGTGGACATAGGCATATGAACATCATAAACCCTCTAGAAGAGCTTAGTTTATGAACTTATAGAGGTTTGTCCATGTGTCTGTATTAACGAGTAACTGATCCATTGCATTATGCAATAAAACTACTACTGTATTTAACTATGTAGTAAACTAAACAAAAAAGGACGGATTATATATGTCAAATAAAAAAGAAACAAATAAATTTATGAACTGGATTGCTGTGTGGGGTCTGCCAACTATGGCTTTTTGTACATTATTACTGTTGATGATGATTGCTGAAGTGTCATTTGGTATACTAACAAAACCAGCGGAAGAGAAAAGATTAAATGAACTAAAGAATGCTATTGCTTCTTTATCCCCTTTAGAATGTAGAGGTCGAAGGAGCGGGAAACAATCGCCCCCTTCTGTTTTAAGGAAGGTTGATATGTACAAGGTTTTAAAAGATGAGAGAATTATAGACAAAGAAACAAAAATTATTTTTGATGTATATTCTGAGTGCAAACCTTTTGTCTAAATTAATGCAAGCAATTTCACTAATAGTAATATTGGCAATAGTCTTGGCTTTTGGGCGCAATGAGACAATGACATTAGAAATGAAAGCCTTATTTGGTGTACTGGTAATGTTGGGATTTTTCACAACAATATACCTTTATTCAAGAAATAGCGAAAATGATGAGAAAATTCATAAAATTCTTAATGAAAATCCAGAACTAAAGAAACAATTAAGTGATTTAAATCGAGCATTTATTTTTACATCAATTATGATTATAAGTGGATGCATTTATATTCTAGTAACCTTAGATTAACCGATCATTACTGCTAAGCGAAAGAAGTAATATATGACACAACAAAAAAGAAAAAAGAAAAATAATGCTTAAGAAAAGACCTTTAGGTTCACCAAAGCCTGAATCCACATTTGGTAACCAAAACCTTTCATCCCAAAGAAAGGCAAAGTGCCATTAGAAGACCTCAAATACCTTGTTTGGTTGAAAGAGCAGACATGCTACACTTGTATGGTTTGTGACTCAATCAATTCTGATGATGGCATTGAATGGCATCACGTAAAGCATGATAGTACTGATATTAAAAACCATAAAAAACTAATCCCTCTATGTGGACATGAACACCACAGAAATGGAATAGAAATTTCAGCTCATGGAACACCAGTGTTATTTAGAGAAAGGTTCTCAATGCGTAGTCAGTATGCTTTAGCAGATGCAATATACAAAGAATATAAAGAACAAAATACTTTAGACGAGTAAGATGTATACCTATTCTTTACTAGAATAGCCAAGGGATTAATTTGTCTTGGCTCCCTTAAAAAACTTCATTTCTTAACTTCAAAAAATTAAACTTATTGGTGTGTCTTAACTGCTTGTATTAAATTGTTTCGCACGAAAACTTAATTACTGAACCATTGTTATCAGAAATAAGTTCAACCCCATCAATCCATGTCCGAACAGTCACATTCTCATCTAAAGCAGGGCAATATTGTTTAACTTCATGGAAATGATCTCTCGATGTAAAAGCACAACCTTCATTTGTCTCAACCAGTAAGGACCCTTTGTATACAACACCTTTTTCTCCCCAAAAGAATGAGCCGTTACATGCCTTCCAGATATAAGGAATAGCAAAATAGATGCATAAAAATAGAGTGAATGTTAAGACAATACTAATAAGTGTTTTCATTGAAGAAGTCTAGCACATTTCGGCAAGGTTGATGAAACTTTTTATGGTAGCTTTGTTTATGTTATAATTGTGACTGCGATAGACAACTTCTGTATTTCATGGAGTGGCAAGGCCAAAGGATTAATTACCCTTTGGCCTTTTTTTTTGCCCTCCAAGAATACAGAAGGGAGATTTAATGAATAAGCTGTTTATCGCAATAACGCTTATGTGCATCTTTGCGCCTGTGCTTCACTAGCATGGTCAAGGGATTAGTTTCCCTTGTCTTCCCTTCTCTAAATAACCTCAACAATCAAATTTATTATCGTATCTTTAAAATAAGGAGTTTATAAATATTTAACTAAATTCCTTATTTTAAAGATACGATAATAAGGATGAGCATGGAAAGAGTAAAAAAATCATCATGAAGAACTATAAGGCAAAACTGATAACACTTGCTTTGTATTCTCTGTATTTTATAGTTATGAACACACAGGCAAGACGGTGGCAGCTGTCATTGTTAACTTAGTTTATATTGGTATTGGCTCTACTGTATTGGGAACCTTGGTATTTTTGTTTATAAAAAGAAGCAAGAAAATCTAAGAAGAAAAACTATCATATATATAAGGTTGTGCTAACTATCTTCTTCTAATCTTTTTTTACCAATTTGCTTGCGTTCTTCTCGTTTAACATTACCGGTGCTTTTGGCATATATACCTGTTGTCACTTGATTCTCATGACCCATATTAGACTGCAAGGTAACGAGTGAACCTCCTCTTGAAACATAAAGAGTTCCGTATGTATGTCTCAATTTATGTAGAAATACAGTATCACTAATATTATTTAGTTTAAAAAATGAACGAGCAAATTTAAAAATATTTCTATCCGATACTGGTTTTCCTGAAGATGTTTTTAAAATATAAGCATCAGGATTGTTCTTTGCCAGTTCAATAAGTTCTCGCAGCATACTGACTATTTCAGGATTGTATTCAATATCTATGGAAATATCTCTTTCTTTATTCCCTTTTCCATGCATTCTAATGGTAATTTCATCATTAGTGTAAGAAATGTCTTTTAGCTTGAATTGCGTTGATTCCTTAGCTCTTGTACCGGACACAATCATTAAAAGTACTGCGGTTGCATCTCTTAACGCATAGTATCTATTTGAACGTTTAAGTGTCTGCTTGAAGTTGTTTGGCCATTTAAATAATGCTTCTATTGATAGTTTTTCTTCTGCCTCATTAAAATGCTCATGCGCGATATCTTGTTTTTTTGGTACAGGATATTTTACTATATGATCATACCAGGCTTTAAAGTTTACACCATCAGTATTGTAATTTGAAATGAATGTAAACCATTGTTTAAGTACTGTGATTCTTTGATTAACAGTACTGTAATGTTTTTGCCCATGTATTTGATAAAGTTCTTCAATTTCATATTCACTCATATCATCTAAAAAAACCACATTATCATCATCAAGCATCAAGTGTAGTAAATATGCATCTATAAATGCATTGAAAAAATTATGATCTATTTCTTTGAAACTTTTACAACTTGCTGGTGAATTCTTAATAAAATCTTTTATATATTTCAATGAGTCTTTATAATTTTGTATCGTAGATGATGCAAGTTTTTCAATATCTTGTTTATAATTTATATATGTGCTGATCCAAAAGTTAACATTAGATAAAACGCCTTTTTTTGGCTCAATTGGAAAATTTAATTTTACATTCTTATTAAAATGATTTCTTTTTACATTTTCACCAAGAGTCCGCAAACTATTTCCTTTTAGCTAAATCCCTATTTATAGGGCTTGTTTGTTTTAAAAAGTCGAATAATTCACCTACTTTTCATTATTTACACTATTATATCGTATAATAGTGTAAGTTAATAAACTAGTTTCTTTATTTAAACGTATGCTTTGTCTAAGGTAATAGGATAAGGCACTTTTAGTATTTTATTCTTTAGTTCTTAAGCAACTTGACATAAGAGTAATAATTCAATACTATTTTAGTTAAATCTTTTAGAAGGAAACTAATGTCGTACCTCTTAATAATTTTTATAGTATTTACTATAATATATTTTCTAATTTGGAGAATACTTTTTAAAAAGAAAGGTTCAAATCTAGGAATGGTAGCATTAATGATAGTGGGGTACGTAGGCCTTGCTTTTATTCCCTTTAAAATTCTTGTGAGTTAACTTACAAGTCAACTAAACACTTTAGGAGATGGTCATGGCAACAGGAGCTAAAAAACCAATTAATATTAAAAAAACAGACTACTTCATTTGTCCTAAATGTGGCGATGCTGATTGGCCTATGAACTATAAAAAGTATGGCAAATTCGTCTATTGTAAAAACAAAAAATGTAGTCATAAATTTCGACCTGAAAATAAGAAAAAAGAAGAGTTTTCATTACACCTCTTTACGACAGATAAAGCGGAAGCAGTGCGTATTCTAGAAGAGAGTATCACCAAACTCAAAATACACCAATAAGTTGAAAGAACTGTTATGGTATTAATAAGTATAGTTAACGCTGTTAGTGACAGTCTTATCCACCATGCAAAAACCTTTGTTAGGTAGTAGTTTAATATCAAAGCTATCGTCTAACCCATACATTTTAGAAACCAATTTATCAAAATCTTCATTGTGACATATGATCTCAATAGTTTTTTGTCCTATGTTTTTTGAGTACCCTATATCAAAATCTTTCATAAGTTCAGTCAACATTTTACTTACTGCAAAAGAATGATTATCGTTGCATGTAATCATCTGCATTGTGTCTTCATTAAAAATCAATTCAACTCCTTTTCTATTCAAATTCAGTATCGGTAGGTTTTAAATTACTAATTTATTTAACTCATTTAATGCGAGTCCAGCATTTTTTGACATCAGCGGAGTAATCGCAGCAAACGATTCATCCTCATTAAGATTCACCTTGTCAACCGCCCCAGTTCTATCCATGTAAACAATCAATATATCCTCTAAATCTCTAATCTTAGAAATAGGCTTTACCTCTTTTGCAATATACTCAATTAATTCTTTCATATTATAGGTAAGAGAAAGACTATTTTTAACATCAACAAAATTGCCATTTTTTGTTTCCGTTAATGCTTCTTCCTCTGAAAGTCTCTCATTGGAATTATCAACCATAAAGAGTAAAGGAATCCCTTTAGTTTCCACGTAGTAATACTTACAAACTGTTTCCATCCCATTCAGAACAACAATTCCATGAGGAACTACATCTTGTATAAATCTACCCATTGTTTTTTTAGCTTGAAAACAGCCTGCTTCAGTATTCATGCTTTCACAAATTTCTTTAGTAAAATATTTAATATTGTCTTGAAGCACTTTATCTCCTTAGTTTAGTTTGCTCAACTGAATGAACAGTAACAGCGTATTATTTACGCTTCATAGCGTGTTTTTTCTTGCTAGATTTTCTAGCTTTATTTCTAGCGTGGTTCCGAGTTACTTTGTAAATAGTTTTTTGCATTGCTGCCATCAAGCTCTTATCACCTTTGCCATCAACAACCATAGTATTACCACCTTCACTAAATGTTTGCTTCATGATTTGTTCCATTGCCTTAGTTGAGCCTTTATTTGCTGTTATCATTTTGCCTCTTCCTTGATTTTTTGTATTCAGTATCGGCATATATTTGGTAAGTATTTTAAGCTCTCTTAAATGACATTTGATATTGCTCTTGTATATTAATTGGCAAATTGTCAAAAGATACATTTTCAAACACTTCAGTAATTTTATTTTCATCAATCAGAAGCCAATAATCTAGTTCATCATAAATATTGCATAAGCCAGATATTTTTATAGATTGTTTGTTTTGTTCATTGAAATAGATATGCCCATCTTCTGAAAGAGTAAAACTATCTCCTACCCAAGAGTCCTTATTTTCTTCATACATGAAGTCTTTTGATTGATAGTTGCCACTTTTTATAATGCTATTGCAAAGCATTATGTCTTTTTCGTTTTCTGTTGCTATTCTGTCACAATATCCCATTTTCTGCTCCAATTTTAATTTAGTTTGGCTCAATAAGAGCCAGTAATGATGTATTGTTTTACGCTACTTTTTCCTTTAATGTATCAGGTTTAACACTGGTATTTTCCATATATACACCTTTGTATTTATGTCCTCCTACCATGTAGCCATCGCTCTTTTTATATTTAGTTTTATTCATAAAAGATATTTTCATTTAATAAACATTCATTATTATGTTGAGATATGTAGGTAAAAAATGCCTTATTTTCTCTTTTCTTCAATTTGTCATCTTGATCTCCATAAATGATGGCTATATCTAATCTTAAATCAACTATACCATGCAACTTTACTTCAGAGGCCTTGTTATCTTTATTAATTTCCAAAGCATTCATTTCGCAAAGAAGTGCTCTGTCTTTTAGAACTGACACTTTTATTTTTTTAGGATCATTATCAATAATATATTTTGTATACTTGTTCTCGTCCTGGGAGAAGCACCGTTTTAGACTTTTACCTAAAGCTATATAGCAAATTTGTGATTTCTGCTCTTCACTAATATTATTAATATAGTCCGAAACTAATAATTTAGTGGTTTTTTCTGCGCTTAGAGCAACTGCTAATGCTATTAATCCTAATACTACTTTTTTCATTGTTTCCCTTTTGGGTTATTTATTTGTGTAAAACACATTCTGTCCATCTTTGAGGGCTAGAATGAACTTTATGCAGTAATAGTAGGTTTCTAATCCACTTCTTTTAATTTATAATCGTATCCATCTTCACAATCATATTGATTAAAAAAGTCTTTTACTAATCTTTCTTGTGGAGTGTTTGCAACATAATAATAGCCGAGCACTTCTACTTCTGGATTTTCACTTACTGCATCAGCTACACTTGAATGTTCTTTTAATATGAGTTTATATTCAGGTAAAGTCCAAATGGATGTACCACCTTGTCTAGCCCAACCATCTCTTTCACTTCGATAAAATAAAACATACTTATCAGGGTTAGAGTCTAATTCTTCTTTTGTTTCTTCTAAATTTGTAACCATCATTTTCTCCTTTGTTTACAGTATCGGCGGGTTTTATTTCTTCTTATGTAAGGAATATGTTAGAAGACTTAGGAGAAATTGAACCCGATTTCAGAAACTGATCCTGGCGAAAACCTTCATTTTTTGCAGAAAGTGTCTCAACAATTTCTGCAACCACTTCACCTTTAACAGTCATTACAATTAAAGCTGATTTTTCAGGCATATGAGAAGTTTTAACTTCATCAATATAGCCTTTCTTCTCTACAATACTTTTCATATACTTATGGTATTCGTTTTCCGTCATCTTCACAAAAACATCTGCACTTAAAGCCACTGCTAATACTGTTAATCCTAATATTACTTTTTTCATTGTTTTCCCTTTGGGTTATTATTTGTGTAAAACACACTCAGACTCTCTTAGAGAGCTAGAGTTTGCTTTAGGCAGTAATTGCGTATTATTTTTCTATGTTAACTAGCTTGATTTTTACTTTGCAGTCAACAACTTGTTGGTCTTCAAACAAGTAATCTAATGTACAATTATTTTCATTATTTCTATCATAAATCAATCTATGACTTAAATTATCTTCTAGTTCATCAAGAGAATTCCCATCTTCTGTCCATTCTGTATTTCCATCCTCTGTGTGCATTGTTAAAATTGCAAAATATTTTTTCTCGCTCACAACTTTTGCATAAATTGGATTCTCGTTAAAATAATTAACTAACCAAGGGTCAAGACCTATTAACCCATGAGTGTGACTTAATAGTTTTTCTTTTTTTGCAGTCTCTATTTCACTAAGGCAAGCTTCATGATAAGCAAGTCAACTATCTATTTGACCACTATGTTTAATTTCTTTGTTACAGTGTTCACAATTCATGTTCGTCTCCTTCCTATTGGTGGGTTTATTTAATCCAGTTGCTACTACTAGGATGCTTTGTATTTACAAACCACTCGTAGATACCATCTGATCTTTTTACCACAGCTAAAAATGGTGTTTCTTCACTACCACAATAATCAATAACTTGATATATTCCAGTTGGATGCTCTGAAGTTTTCCACGAAGCATTGTTATTTACTTTTTTTAATGCTTCTTTTGAACTGACAGCTTTAACAAATATATCTACTAGAACACCTCTAATAGTAACCGTAAAATTTTCTAATTTCATTGTCTTCCTTTTAATTTAGTTGCAGTAATAGGCTATTAATTTTCACTAGAGAAAAATAAAGAGCCAACCTTCTTTAGTGTTTTTTTAAGTAGAGTAAACTCTTCTAAATCTTCTTTTAACTTCTTGTTTTCAAGCAAAAGTCCTAGAGCTAGATTCGCCATTTTAGGAATTTCGCCTTTATTCCATTTTGCAATAGTAGGTTCTGAAACATCTAGCATGTCTGCTAACTTCTTTTGACTGAATCCAAATTCAATACACACTCTATTAACAATGCTCTCACAATGCTCTTCATTCACAAAAATAAGCCCTATTAGCTCAGGTTTATTCTCTTTAATTGACAACAGTTGAACATAAAGTTCAATAGCTTTTTGCATAGGATCACTAACTTTATTTGTTTGAACTGCTTTTTTAATTGCTGCTCCACTATATCCAATAGATTCCCCTAGCTCTCCATAATTAAGACCTAGTTCCTTACAAATTCTTTTTATTAAATTAGTTTCCATATTTTCTCCTATAATTTTTAATCAGTATCGGTGGGTTTTAGTCTTGATTCTCACGGACTTTTTTATAAATAATTTTAATAATATAAAAACTTATAAATCCTACAGAACTCATAAGCATAAATACTTGGACTTTCAAGGAAGTTTCTTGTATTTCTTTATCAACATAAGGGGTTCTACTATCTTCTTCAATATTTACATATTGGCTTAAATTAAAGAGATCAAAAAGCTTATCCCCAAATAATAATAAAAATGCTACTGAAAAAACAAGAAAAGATATGAATATAAATAAAGCATTACCTTTACTTTGAGATTCCTTTTCCCTTTTTGATTCTTTACCAATAAAAAACCCTACTATAAATTCAAACATCACTTTTTCCTTTTTGATTTTCTTTTATCCAACATAGTTCACAATAAAGCTCGCCTAATTCACACTCTTTGTCATGGTTTTTCATCTCGTTATCCTAATTTTAATTTGTGCCAGTAACAGCGTATTATTTTACGCTTGTTTTTTTACTATTTTTATTTAGAGCTAAAGAGGTTTTATAAGCTTCATCAACGATATTTTTATCAATGGTAATCTCATCATAGAAAGGCCACATAAAACCTCCGCATCTAAATACTGCATTGTCACCATGATATTGAAAATGTAATATATAATCTTCAATACATTTTTGATTTTCTGTAAGTGATGGAGCAGATACTTTTTCAAATTGATGAAGACTTATGAGATGTCTTTCTTTACCATCATTCCATTCTTCAATATCATATTTGTTGTATATGCTCCAAACAATCAAAATAATAGAAAAAGCCAATACGACCAAACTTTTAATATTCAAATATTTTTTTACAATATTATTCATTTACCACTTACTCCCTGAAAATAAAACACCACCAAATAAATCAATTAGTTGGATTAAAGACATCATAAGAAAGACTGCTAAAGGAGGGCTTATAGCAGCAGACACAAAGGCTATTCCTCCCATTGTTGCTCTTTCATAACTTTCCATGTCAGTCTTAAACGCAACAAATAATGTCGCTACACTGATTATGAACACATACAAATAAGCAACAATTTTATATTTTACTAAAAATAATAATGTACTCCAGCCTAAAAATTCCATTAATTTTCCTTTTTACTTATCTATTAGCCCTAAAACAACAACAGTAACAGCGTATTATTTACGCTTGTTTATCAAACACTTTTGTGAATTTCTCTAAACTTTTTGTTTGATATAAATTTTATGGAATCTAATTCTCGTTTTGTACGACCATCCATAGACTCAACTTGAATATCAAACTTAACGTGTGAGTGCGTAGATTCTTTTACGCTTAATAAAAAATCTGAATTAGTATTGTTTGCCCACTGTAACACATAAGCATTTATGCCTAATTTTCTAAGGCTTTCAAGAAATTTATAAATGTCTTCATTTTTCACTCGTGTTATTGCATCCATTGTTTTTATCTCCAGTATCGGTAGGTTTTATGCTAGTCTTTACTTGCTAATTGCTTCATTATAAAAAGCTCTTCTTTTTCATCCTCAATTTCTTTCTCTATCGGGGATAGTTTTTTGTATTTTTCTGTTTCATGTCTCTTTTTTTGCTCTTGGATAGTTTGTATTCTGACCTTATCCTTATATTCTACACTTGATTCAAGAGCTTTAACAAAAACATTTACTGAACCATTAGAAGAGTCAAGAAGCTTTTTAACAATGCTTAATAGAAAACCTTGAGTTTCAAGTTCTGAAAAGTTTTTATCAATCAAATATTGACATGTATTTAATTTTGCATTACCAATTTTTTCTGCACTTAATCCCAAGCTCTCATCATTTTCTACAGTTTGCACACAATTCACTAAAGATGTATGTGTCCCTCGTACTTCTTGATGAAATTGATTTATTGTTTCTTCTTTTAACTCTTGCATGTTTTTCCTTTAATTTAATTGTTCAGTAATAGCGTGTTAYTKWMRMRWAYWWMTTWMWWTWTWRAMAYMMTKAMAWWMTMAAAATATAGAGTGAGAGCCTGCTGATGATTCATATTCTCCATCTCCATGACATGAGCGACATTTCTTATCTGCCAAGTCACTTCTTTCTTTCATTGTTTTATTCATAATTTTATCCTCAGTAGCAGTGGGTTTAAAGATCACCATTCTTGATGGCATCTTGGATAGGTTTGGTTTGTGAATCTATAATTTTTTGGTTAATGCTTTTTTCTAATGGAGCATCCAATATCCTTACTCTTGCAGAAGCTATATCTTTGTCTAATTCGGTTCTTTTTATAACACCATTTACGCAGTCATTGGCTTTATTTAGAATAGCTTCTTTCCCATGACTGATAATTTCATCTTCTTTAAATTTTATAGATTTTCCGAAAAGACCATTGGAATAACGCATTGTTAATCTGCATCCATCACCACTCCACTTGTTAAATTCAAGGTAACTAGATATGCTGTCAATGCCCGCTTTATCAAGTTTAATTGAGTTGATATTAAAAAACATATTTGACATTTCATCATTTTCATAATCCACATCATTTTCACAGCCACTTAACAAAATGGCAACTATTACTATCATCAACAACTTAATTTTCATATTCTTATCTCTCTTTCTTTAAGTATTTTTTTGTATTCAATTGTGTGCTTACTTTGCAAAGCGGAAATTTCATTTCCTTGTCTTATTCTTACCTTTGTGAGAATTTCATCTCGCCAAAAACTACACTTTTGAATATCAAGTATGTTTTCTCCATAATGCAACTCGTTGCACATAGATGCTAGATCAGCACCTCCTGGTATTAATATACCGTTGTCACAAACATAAGACCCATCTTGATTTTTTGATACATCATAGCAAGTAAGGCATTTGGTCATAGTTTGATATTTTCCTCACATGTTCCTAGTACTTTATTTGTTGTGCTAGTTTTACTCATCTTCTACTCCTTAATTTTGTCGAAACAGTACCGGGCTATTTATTCGTCTTAATATCTTGTACTTAACTTTTGGTTTTTATCATTTTCATAAAAGATATTTTCATCCAATAAACATTCATTTTTATGTTCAAAAATATATGAGAAGAATTCTTTTTCTTTTCTGTGAATTGATTTATCTTCCTGCTCACCATAAATTAGTGCTGAATTGAATTTTAGATCAACTACTCCTTGTAACTTAATTTTAGAAGTTTTTTCATTATTATAAACTTTTAAAGTATTTATTTCACAAAGAAGTGCTCTATTTTTAAAAGTAACCCCTTTAATGCCATCGTGCATGATATTATCAATATAATATTTAGTATAATCATCCCCATCCTGCGAGTCACAATTTTCCACACTAATACCTAAAAACATATAGCACAAATGAGATTTTTGCTTTTCACTCATACTATTTACATACTTTGAAAGCTCAGTATCTGCTACTGTTTCATTTGTTGTTATTCTATCTGCATTGATTGATAGCACGAATAATATTAACAAGATAATTATTTTTTTCATTCTTTACCCTTCTATACTTTGATTTTTGTTTCTGTTAACCACTTTAAAAAAGACACCTAAAGCTAAGTAGAAAAGACCAATAACCCCAATAATGGGCATTACCATGAGAAAGGTTTTTTCATACATATTAATAAAGGTAATTAACCCTCCAAATACAACAAAAGATAATACGAACGTAACTTTAGCCTGAGTGACTGTCACTTGGATTAAAGCATTAGGATTGATTATTACACTATTCCCCTTGGATGAATATTTATCAGAAAACTCTAATACTAAAACAATCATCAGCACTATAGCAGCTAGTCCTGTTCCAATAAAGGTTGCGGTAAAAAGATTATTTCCAACTCCTCCTAATGACAATATAGGTGCAGTTTGTGTGACCAATAAAAGAGATAAAGAATATCCTATAGAAAGAAGCGCAGAGATGAAGAAACTTGTATTAATTACCTTTGAAAATTTTCTTGAGAAAGAAATCTTTTTACTTACTTTTAAAAGCATTAAAAGAAAAGATAAAAAGACGAAAGAGATTGTACCGATTAAAAGTACATATATAAGAGGTAGAATAGACTGTAACAACATGTTAATTCCTTTTTTATTTAACTTACTATATAACTTTCTTTTGCTTCAAAATAATTGCATAATGCAATACGGAACAGTAATAGCGTATTATTTAGATTTTAATGAAGTAGCATAAGCTTCTTCGACAATACTTTTATCTATAATTATTTCATCATACCAAGGCCACATAAAACCTCCACATCTAAAAATTGCCTTATCTCCATGATATTGAAAATGTAATATATAATCTTCAATACATTTTTGATTTTCTGTAAGTGATGGAGCAGATACTTTTTCAAATTGATGAAGACTTATTAGATGTCTTTCTTTACCATCATTCCATTCTTCAATATCATATTTATTATATAGCGTCCAACTAACTATAATAATTGAAAATAACATAATCATTAAAGACTTGAAATTTATATATCTTTTTAAAGTTTTTTTCATTACCACTTATCTCCTGAAAGTAAAAAATTACCAAAGAGACCAATTAATTGAAAGACAGAGAAAGCCATAAAAATTGCAAATGGAATACTTATCGTTGAGGCTACAAAGCTGACAACTCCCACTTGTGTTCTCTCCCATTTATTTAAGTATTCTGTATATGATTTACTCGTAAATAATAGCGTCAATATTGCAACAATAAAAGCATATATATAAAGTACTGCTTTATATTGTGATAAATACAACAATACTTCCCATCCTAGTAAACTACTCATATTTT
The DNA here is from genome assembly GCA_002401295.1 of SAR324 cluster bacterium. Lineage (GTDB taxonomy): Bacteria > SAR324 > SAR324 > XYD2-FULL-50-16 > XYD2-FULL-50-16. The sequence continues at coordinate 105,684 of NVSR01000001.1, forward strand.
CTCCTTGTTTAATTAATTCAGTATCGGTAGGTTTCTATGCCACTATTCTATTTTGATTCACCATGATTTTTTCAATGGTATTAACAATATCTCCAACTGTTTTAAGGTCTTCCCATACATCGTTCATAATAAAGAGACCAAATCTCTTTTCAATTGGTTCCCTAAGTGTCATAATTTCAATACTTTCAATTAATGTTGATTCATCAATATCATCATCTAAAGTAAAATCTTTTAATTTTTTGATTGCTTCAAAAGATATTTCATCTCTATTCTTTACAGTAGAAATAGTTGTTATTTCGTTGCCCATAGTCATCTTATAATCCTTTGTTTGGTGTCAGCAGTATCGGTATCTTTAAAGTTTTTCTTGACTTCTATTAAAAAGCTCTAAAACCCTTTTCATGTCACAAGTATAGCACATATATTCACAAAGTCAAGAGAAACTATAAAGTTTCTTATACTTATAATGAATTTAGTATATTTTTCACCTGCTTAAAGGACTTCTCGGAGGCAAAAGCATAAAAATCTAATGACTCTTTATCGGTGTGCCTTAATAGTTTTGATATCTTCTCTCTCGATACCCCTTTAGCTAATAGGTAAGTAGCGTAACTGCGTCTTAGCCCGTGGCTATCCATAGGCTTAGTAATCCCTGCGTGTCTAAGGTATCGTTTGATTAAGTCATAAAGACTCTTTTCCGCATATTCCTTAAAGCCTCTAGTGTAAAAGAAGTACTTAGTTTTAACCTTATGCTCTTTCCTATATACAAGGTCTAACTCATATTCTTTTTCAATAAGATCATAAAAGACAAACACATACCCATCTATATCATTCTTGCCTTTGATGTACATTTGTAAATATTTTTCACCATCTATTGTTTTGGTGCTAACATCATCATTCTTAACGCTTCTAAGCTCTAAAGCTCTCAATCCTGTAAAAGACTCTATCTTCATCAATAAAGTTGGTTGTGCCCTATTAGGATGATTATTCTTGTATGTTCTTATTGAAGCAATGAAATCTACAAACTCATCAGGTTCTAAATACTTAACTGATTTACTAGGAACACTCTTTACAGGAGATTTAGCCCTTTTACCTACAGGAGTGATCCCAATATCAAAAATAAAGTTATCATCATCTATAGAATATTTATCCATGAAAGAAAAAAGGCTTCTTATTTGAGTGTAATAATTCTTTCTAGTCCACTCACTATAATCAGTAAATTTCAGCTCTATGTATGTATTAATAATATTGGTGTCAATATCTCTTATTGATTTTAGCTTCTTAACTGTAATCAGGTATTGGTGCAGCTTCAGCAGAGGAACACTAAAAGTACCATGAGCTTTAATTCCATTTGTCTTAATGGACTTTGTAACATCATTAAGCTTGTCGTGTGTAGATGCGCTCATAATCTTTAGTTGCCAAAGCTTGCGGTCAAAGTATTTTAGCTTTTGCTCTTTAGCCTTCTTTTTATCATCAGAATAGCCATCTTGCACCTTTTGATGCTCAACCTTATCTTGTAGGAAGTACTTTATCCATAAGAGTAGATCTTGGCTAAAATTATTAGATTGTTCTAATTGTTCTTTTTTCATTGGTATCTTTCTCTATAATAGTAAAATCTATTGTAATATTAACCAATAAATAAACATAAGTCAAGAAATACTTATAAGTTTCTCTTGACTATATGAAATCAATCTGCTACAATGACACTCAAGATACATATTTAAGTTATTTTCTTCGCGTGGTTTGTCTATTTAATAGATGGTGGGATTAGTGAGGTTAGCGTGGTATCGCCTCTTTCTTTTACAAGAAAAGGAGATAACTTGAAACTGTTATTTATAATTGTGGTTTTGATGGTACTTGCGATACCGTTGCATTAAAGAATAGGGGTTAAACCCTGTTCCACAATTATAAGTGTATCTGTATTTTACTCTTTTTGATTTAATAAGTCAATTTGAGTCAAGATGAGTGAAATATATACAATTTCTAAAGGAGAAGATTAGACTATGACAAATCATAAATTACAAGAACTTTTAAACCTAATTTTGTTTACTGATGAAATTACACCAACAACAGACAATGCCCATATTGAGATATGTGATGCGTTTAGTGAACTTGAACAGAAGTTAGAAAACGGCAGACAAAGATACGAAGCTAATCTCATGTCAATGGAAGATTGTTCAGAAATGACAACCACGCAGGCTTTTAGAATTAAAGAACTTGAAGCTGAGTTGTTTAAGTACAAAGAAGCAAAACAAGCGTAAATAATACGCTGTTACTGAGGAGTATGATGTGAAAAAATATGAAGTAAATATGGAAGTACAGAAGCAAGGGGTTATTAGCTTTCCTTGTGATGGGGTTGATTATGAAGAGTTTGAAAAGATGAATTATTCAGACAAAATGGAAATATTGGAAAGAAATGCAACTATGCACGAAGTTCAGACTAACGATTTTTCGCTAATACCGATAAGAATTTGTAAACAATGAAGCTTAAATAAATACACCGATACTGCTCTGACTAGCTCCCTCAAAGAGGGAACGTGTGAGACCATGAAAAAGGATACAAATGCAAGCCAAGGTTAAACCATTAGGAAAAGGCTCTAAACCCTCTACAGGTAATATATCTGACGCAGAGCTGTCAAGAGTAACAACTATCCCCAAGCCAACTTTAATTACTTGGAGTAAAAAAGATTCAAGTGATTGGAGATATAACCATTATTGGTTCTTGAAAGCTCATACCAAAGAAGAACTTGAGCTAATGATTGAAAAAAGTAAAGAATTTTCTAATTTATAATGTATTTCATTATAAATACTTGACTATTATAATGAAATACATTATAATGTGTGTAGATTTAAAGATACCAAGGATTTAAGATGTCAGATAAAATATCAGAAAACCACTACGGTGATAATGACTATGTGTACTGTCAAGCAACTACAATAAATTTCCAAGCATTAGAAAATGCAGGTTATGAATATTGTGTAGGACACAAAAAGCTTCATGAGGACGAAGACAATTATTTCATTGAAATAGATAAAAAAAATGAACTAAGAGTTGTTATTTCCAATATGGAATGTCTAGACTTTACAACTATTAAAATAATCTTTAGTGAAGCTAAAAATAAATGGGAAAAATCAGCGTAAATAATACGCTGTTACTGAACACTAAATTAAGGACTTGAAAATGAAAACAGTTATAGTTGAAGGAATGATAACAGTAAGTTGTCAAATTACGTTAAAAGTGCCTGAAGATGCCACGAAAGAAGAAATTTTGAATAAAGCTCAATCGTGTGAAGAAAATATTGAATTTTCTAGTTCGTCACCTTTCGTAAATAATGAAACTTTTTATATAGAAAAAGATGGAATGCCTTTCGACTTGACACTAGAAGAAAGCGTTGAACAATAGCCCGTTACTAAAAGGATGTTAAGATGCAAGAAAGACTAGAAGAGAGTACGCTATGCCCTCACTGCACCAATGAGCTTAATGATGATGATGGTGAGTTTTTTAATAAGCTTTCAGATGTCAAAACATGTAATTATTGTGAATACACAATAGAATATGTAAAGCAATTTGAAAAAGATTACGGGAACCCGTATTGTGATTATGTTTGGAGTAAAACTTACATGATTTGGGAACTAGATAAATAGTCTATTACTGAGGACTAAATTGTGTTAAAAACAAAAAATGAAATCCTTAAATGGTTAAAAAATAGGATAAATACAAATAGTGCAAATCAGATTACAAACTGGCATTGGAATGATGATTTACTTGAGTTCATGGATGAATTTTGTGAAGAAGATACAAAAGTAAAAGATGGACAAAGAAAGTTTACTTACTATTGTAAAATGTTGGTTGATGATGGATTTTTACTTTCGCCTAAAAGAGTTGGGTTAGGAGCAGGTGGTATTAATGAATTTGGAACAAAGACACAAACAACATGGACAAAAAATTCTAATTATGAGAAAGACAACGAGCTAATAGAAGGCTTAAGTTATAGTAAAAATGAATTAAAAAAATGGAAAAAAACAGGGCTAAACAAATAGCCTGTTACTGAATCGGTCAGTTAAAAAAATAAAACAAGGACTACTAATGAAAGCAAAGATCAAAACGGCTCAAGGGGAAATAATGATGAACCCAGAAGAGTATCATGATTACATGAAGAGTATAGGAAAATCAAAAGAAGAAATTAAAGCTGGGTTAGCATTTATATTTGGGAATGAAACTTTTTTTGACTAAAAAATCGTAAATAAAACCCAGGATTACTGTGCCATTTGGCTAACCATTCAAATTAAGGAAAAAAGATGCAAGAAGAAATATTTAAAAATTTAATAGCAGATCTATGGGCTTCAGACATAGAGCAGAGCAAAAAAACATCACTAGATGGTATCTTGATGCAAATTAGAACACTTGGCTCTTTTGATATATTCTCAAGCTTAAGCGTGGATAAACTGAAAGATGAAGAAACAGTTAATTTACTGAGAGAATATGGCGGAGCAGCTTTGCAACTTTCTATGAAAAATATTAATATTTTTATAAAATAAAACCCACCGATACTGCTCAGTATTACATTATGCAATTGTTTTGAGATAAAACAAAGTTATATAGTAAGTTAAATAAAAAAAGGAATCAACATGTTGTTACAGTCTATTCTACCTCTTATATATGTACTTTTAATCGGAACAATCTCTTTCGTCTTTTTATCCTTACTTTTAATGCTTTTAAAAGTAAGTAAAAAGATTTCTTTCTCAAGAAAATTTTCAGAGGTAATTAATACAAGTTTCTTCATCTCTGCGCTTCTTTCTATAGGATATTCTTTATCTCTTTTATTGGTCACACAAACT
>NVSR01000024.1 GCA_002401295.1 SAR324 cluster bacterium
TTCCCAGTATCATGGCTTCTTCTCAAGAAGAGGGGAGGGATATCGTAAAAAAAGCGGTCCAGCAGGATGACGGTTATGATAATTCCAAGGTGGACCTGGAAATGATTTTGAAAAATCGACAAGGCACGGAAAGCAAACGATTCATGCGTACCCGTAATTTGGAAGTCCACAATGACGGAGATAAGTTATTGATTATTTTTGATCGTCCTAGAGATGTAAAGGGAACGGCCTTCCTAACTGTCACCCATAAAACGGGTCCTGATGATCAATGGATGTACCTGCCTGCGTTGAAGCGGGTCAAACGGATCTCCTCAAACAATAAGTCAGGTCCTTTTATGGGCAGTGAATTTGCCTATGAAGATTTGGCGTCGCAGGAGTTAGAAAAATACGCTGCCTATAATTTTCTCAAAAAAGAGCCTTGTGGAGAATGGACTTGTTTTGCTGTAGAGAGGTTTCCCGTAGACAAAAAATCTGGATACACTCGTCAAATCGTATGGATTGATGAAGAATATTATCGGTTTGTTAAAATTGAATATTATGACCGCAAGAATTCATTATTAAAAACCCAGTCTAATCAAGACTTCAAACAATATCTCAATCAGTTTTGGCGTCCAGGCGAGATCCTCATGGTGAATCATCAATCTGGAAAAAGTAGTACTCTATTTTTTAAAAACTATCAGTTCCAGACGGGCTTAACAGAGCGATACTTCAATAAAAACAGCCTTAAGCGAGCTAGGTAAAACCATGATTTTCAAAATTCTCAAAGGATTTCTGCTGGAATAGCTTTATGATTCTCGTGGAGCGGCAGCACCGAACCCATTTGAACAGGATATTTTTGCAGGGACTCGGTTAGCTCTTAATGATGAGCAAAGTACTGAGGCTTTATTGGGTGTGATTACAGGTTTGATCGGCAGTGTGGGAATGAGGGGTAAACGCAAGAGCCGAAGCTATTGCGTCCATTCCCACTAGGAGGCTTTTAACCTGTCTGAGAGAATTCCCCCTTCTAAAGCGTAGCTTAGAGGGGGATGAATCGTTTTAGTACTTTTGCCATTTGTTTCTTGCCTGGCTCTTGATAGAGTACAGACAAGGACTAGGGCAGTAGTCCCAAGGTGCGAATCCTTTAGAAGCCCCCACTATACCGGTCACGGTTAGTGGTGGGAGCTGTCACACCTGAGGTTTAGTCTTGAAAGGCCTTGCCAATTTTTCTTTTGGCTAAAGCATTTTTGATTTCACTCAGACTATCTGGATCATCGATAGTCGAAGGAACCGGAGCATCGCCTTCATCAGTAATCTTACGAATGGTTTTACGCAGGATTTTACCGGATCTTGTCTTAGGCAGACGATCGACTACCAGGGCAATTTTAAAGCAGCCAATGGCTCCGATTTCTTGGCGAATGAGCAGAGCTAACTCAGCCTGCAAAGCTTCTTCGGTGATGGTTACACCATTTTTCAGAATGACAAAGCCAACGGGTATTTGTCCTTTCAAGCTGTCTTCAATCCCTACGACAGCACACTCGGCAACCGCTTCATGAGCACCGATTAATTCCTCCATCTCACCTGTGGAGAGTCGGTGACCAGCGACATTGATCACGTCATCAGTTCGTCCCATAATGAAAACGTAACCGTCTTCATCTATATACCCACCATCAGAAGTGGAGAAGTAACCGGGGAACTCACTCAAGTAAGACTCTTTGAAACGCTTGTCATCATTCCAGAGTGTGGGCAAGGTTCCTGGAGGTAAAGGTAATTTTATCACAATATTTCCAGATGTATTTGGAGGCACTTCCTCTCCTTCCTCATCTACAACCTGTACGTTATAACCGGGGATTGGCAAAGAAGAAGAACCAACTTTGCAAGGTAGACTGTCCAAGCCTGTCATATTACCCACAATAGCCCAGCCCGTTTCCGTTTGCCACCAGTGATCAATGACGGGTAGTCCAGAGATGGATTTCAACCAATGGTAGGTTGGTGGATCCAGACGCTCACCAGCCTGGAATATAGCGCGCAAAGAAGACAAATCATAATTTTTCATGAGCTTGGCTTCAGGATCTTCTTTCTTGATGGCACGGAAAGCTGTGGGAGCTGTAAAGAAGACATTGACTTTGTACTCTTCCATCACTCTCCAGAAAGCACCGGCATCAGGAGTCATGATTGGCTTTCCCTCAAAAAAGACTGTGGAACAACCTGCCAGCAGTGGCGCGTAGACAATATAGGAGTGTCCAACAACCCAACCGATATCGGAAGCGGCCCAATACACATCACCTGGATCACAATTGTATAAGCTCTTCATGCTGTACTTGAGCGCGACGGCATGACCACCATTATCACGCAGGACTCCCTTCGGCGTACCCGTGGTTCCCGAAGTATAGAGAATGTACAGAGGATCTGTTGCGGCAACAGGAACACAATCTGCTGGAGCAGCTTGGGAAACAGCTGTTTTCCAGTCTATATCTCGTCCCTCAATCATTTCACAAGACTGTTCGGGACGTTCATAAATTAATACTTTGCTCGGTTTGTGTCGGGATAGCTCAATGGCTCTATCTAACAAAGGCTTATAGTCAATTATCTTCTTCACCTCAACACCGCAGGTAGCAGAGATCAGAACCTTCGGTTTGGCATCATCAATGCGAATCGCCAATTCAGCCGGGGCAAAACCACCAAAAACAACGGAGTGAATGGCTCCCAAACGAGCACAAGCCAACATGGCCATTGCAGCCTCAGGAATCATCGGCATGTAAATCACCACCGTATCTCCTTTGACCACACCCATATCAGCCAGGGCACCAGCGACTTTGGCTACTTCATTTCGCAACTGAGTGTAGGTATACTGCTTTTTGGTGTTTGTAACTGGAGAGTCATAATACAAAGCAACTTGGTCACCACGACCATTTTCTACATGATAATCTAAAGCAAGGTGGCAGGTGTTCAATGTTCCACCACTATACCAACGATAATTACCCTGGTCATCCTTAGATAGAATTGTCTCTGGCTTCTTATACCAATCAATGTTTTCAGCTTGCTTCGCCCAAAAATCCGTCGGATTTTCAATGGAATTGTTGTATTCTTCCAAATAACTCATTCGTCGCTCTCCTTAGTTTTTTGATCACTCAAATAGTTGCTTAGTTAACTAAAATGATACTCTCCACTATTTCATCTTATTTTGTAACGATGTTTGTTTGTTTTTATCCTGATGTTACAAGGCAAACGAAGAATAACCAAAACATGGGAACTTTAAAAGTAAAATAGTGATTTATTTTCAGCAAATATCCTTTTTTTTTCTAAAATTAAATTGAAAGACCATGGCAAGAAAGTCTTTTTTTTCAATGGGAAAGGGGTAAATAAAAATAGACCGATCGGACTCTTTTTTTTATGATTTGAACAGGAATAGAATAGCGTTCGAATTTTCTTTTCAAAAAGACAAAAATATAACATTAATACGGGACTGTTGTTCCATGTTAACAACACGTCTATTTTGATTTCGAAACGCAATAAAGCGTATGCTGTGAGTGAAACGAAAAGAAGGGATGCAATGAGTGAATATGAAACAATTCAATTAGATATAGAAAATAAAATCGCCCATGTTCAGCTCAACCGACCGGAACAAGCTAACGCCATGAATATGCCTCTCTGGCATGAACTCAAGCAGGTTTTTGAGTATATTGATCGCACACCAGAAATTCGAGTGGCTGTCCTGAGTGGTAAGGGGCGAAATTTTTGTTCCGGTATTGACCTGGGACTCTTCCAGGAGGCCCTGGCTCCCAAAGGTAAATGTGAAGGGAGAAAACGGGAAAGCTTACGTCGCTTGATCCTGGACATGCAAGATTGTTTGTCCGCCATTGAGAAATGTCGTAAGCCCGTCATTGCCGCCATTCATGGAGGTTGTATCGGTGGTGGGGTAGATATGGTGACTGCCTGTGATATGAGATATAGCACAACAAAGGCCTATTTTACGATCAAGGAAATTGATCTCGGAATGACCGCGGATGTGGGGACATTGCAGAGATTGCCCCATCTCATTGGTGACGGGATGATGCGTGAATTGGCTTATACTGGACGAAAAGTGACCGGCAAGGAAGCTCGTGAGATTGGGCTGGTCAACCGGGATTATGAAGATCAGGAAACTCTCATGACAAAAGTAATGACGTTAGCCGGGCAAATCGCGACAAAGTCACCTTTGGCCATTCGAGGAGTCAAGGAAATGATCCTTTATACGAGAGATCATACTGTGGACGACAGTCTCAACTATATCGCCACTTGGAATGCTAGCATGCTGCTTTCCGATGATATTCGGGAAACAATGCAAGCTCAGGTACAAAAGCGTAAACCTGAGTATGAGGATTAACCGAATTTAACCTCATGCCCGTTTCTTCCCGCTAAGTAATGGGCATTGAAGCAATCAAAATAAGTTTGGAGTTTTTCCGCATTGCCTTCTTCTCCGGCGATAGACAATAATTCAACCGCTACCTCCACCGTACAAAGATGATGTTCTCGGGATGCCCTTCTTAAGGTATATCTCGATTTTTGTTGAGGAATTAGCGGCAAATGGAGCAAGCGTTGAAGGTACTCGCTTCTGCGATAGATCTTTCTGGCTTGTTTCCAGGTCCCATCTAAAATAAGGAAAACCGGAATGCGGTCATCCTCCTCCACATAGTCCGTAACCAGGGATTTATCCTCCGTAAAATCATCGGGAAAGATCAGATAAATACGATACTGAGGGTTTTTGAGTTCCCGGATAAATTCTTCAGGGGGATGCAGGCGATCCCAAATAAAGGTCTTTGTGCTATCAATGCAGTTAGCGATTAACTTCCCCGTATTGGTTGGCTTACGGCTTTCCATGGGGTGCATGAGTAGCCAATACTGTACTTTACTTCTAATCTGAGGTTGATAATCGCAGATACAGATGTGGAGATACAAGCCACATTGATCACAATGCTGGCAACGTTGGCCGCGAGGCTTCTTTCGCGGCTCTTTGATTTCTTGCATGATAATATAAATAGGGGGGAGGAAATGGGAGCATCCATTTCCTGTAACTCAATAGTGAGGAGGAGGTGATTCCTCTTCCGAATCAGACTTGAGGCTTGGTTGCTTTAGGCTGGCAGCCAAAAATGACATTTGTCTTTGCAACAGGTCAATCTGTGTTTGCTGTTGAGCGACAACGTCGTTCAACTGTTCGATGGTTTCATCCTGGTAGGCGACGCGGATTTCGAGTTCGATCACCCGCTCTTCTATCTTTTCTTGCATTATTTTTACCTTCAAGCGCAGGTCTACTTATGATTCACTGATGTTATAACCCGAAACCGGGGTATAACCCAATCCTTGCAGGTATTCCGCCATTGGATACTGTGAATCGTTATTTTTATTGATGTTCATGGCCTCGGCCAAATCCAGTACAGCTCGCTCTCCGGCTGCGTCTTCTTCTTCAAAATGTTCCTGTTCATTCGTGATAAGGAAGATATAGTTCCATTTTTCCTCGGCTACCTTTTCATCCAGTTGCAGACAGGCGATGGAAGGCACATAGGCTCCAGGATCACCGTAAGCACCTGGCTCAAATCGATAGTCGGGAGTTTTTTCCGGTTTGGCTTCTGCTGTTGCTTGCCCCTGATGGATGCAGCAATGCTTGTACTTTTTTCCGCTGCCACAGGAACACAGGTCATTCCTTCCAATTGATTTTTCCATGAATTATCTCTGATTAGTTTAGGGAATCTCAATCGAATCAAATACTATTTTGCTTCCGGGTAGGAATCGTCAAAATGATAGATACTCTTGATATCGATGTTACGGTAATGAGACCACTTGGTGTGGAATGAATGCAGTTGCAACAAGAAGGGTTTGATTGAGGCTTTATTTTTTTTCAATTGCTTGATATTTTTGCGAATATTTCTGCATACCTCTAAAGGATGAAAAATAAAATAATCAGCAAATTGATAAGTTTGGTTTGAACTGAATAAGCGCGTCTCAAAATAAGCGCCTTTGTCTACGCCAAAGAGTGAATCAGCATCGAGAATCTTATATTTTTTACCCGTGTACAGATCTTGAATGACGGATTCTCCCTTTTTGGTGATCTTGATAAACTTAAAGAGGGAGTGGATGTGCTCTTCCTGGGGCTTTAAAAGATTGTATTCTTTCCAGTTTTTTGTCTCTTCCAGATGCTCTAAATAAACCCAAAAAGGACAAGTTTGAGTCGCGGCTACTTTCCAGTCAAAGACAAACCAGTAAAGGAAAGCTTGAGTGCGATTTCTGTAATGCGGATCATTTTCAGTGATTTTCCCCGTTTTATTCCGAAACTCTTGTCGCGCCAGCAGCAGATCTTCAGAGAGGCGCCTCTGCTGATCAAAGTAAGTGGTGATTTGATCAATCGCTTCTTCAATACTAAAATCAGGTATTACTGTGGAGAGGGCTGTAGACATAAAAATCTAGAAAACAAAATGGGTGATTGTTTTTACCAAGCTAAAATAGTTTGGAAAGGGATAAGTTTTCTCCGCTATTTCTGAGGTATAACGCTTCTTAAAGTAAGGCCATAGCATCTTTAAATATCTCGGACCAGTAAATTGGGGTAGTTTCTTGTTTTGCTTAAGGGATGTTTGTTTTTATTTTAGACGCTGTGCAGGAAGCCCGGCAGGGGGGAATTAATGATAGGATGGCGTATCTTGACTAGAAACAAGGGGTCGCCTAGGCTTGAGGGCCTCAGCGACAGGATGCCGGTGGCGTTTTTGATTGTCAGCTACTGGGAATCCAGATAAAAGAAATGTTTCTTAGTCCGGTGACTTTACGATCTGTAATTCTTGATATTAAACGACGAGCGGGTGATGAACCTTTACGAACTACCAATACATAGTCTGCATGAGAAGCGATCCCAAGGGGAAATCACTACTGTGGAGATTGTCCAATCGGTTCTCGACCGTATTCGAGCCACAGAAGACCAATTGCATTCCTTTTTGTACCTTACAGGCAACAAAGCCCTGGAAGAGGCGGCAAAGGTTGATTTAAAACTTAAGGAAGGCAAAGTGTTGCATCCTTTGGAAGGGATGCCCATTGCGATCAAAGACATCTTTTCTACCAAGGGAATCCCAACGACTTGTGCCTCCAAATATTTGGAAGGCTATATTCCTCCCTTTGAGTCAACTGCGACTCAGAAGTTGCAAGATGTCGGTTATTGCATGATCGGTAAGACCAACATGGATGAGTTCGCCATGGGGTCTTCCACTGAAAATTCCGCCTTTGGTATCACCAGGAATCCCTGGGATCTGGAACGAGTACCCGGTGGATCCTCTGGAGGTTCTGCCGCAGCTGTTGCCGCTGGCCAAGCTCTGGCTGCTTTGGGTACAGATACGGGGGGATCTATTCGTCAGCCTGCTTCCTTTAGTAGTATTGTTGGCTTGAAACCTACTTACGGTCGTATCAGTCGTTGGGGCATGGTGGCTTTTGCGAGCTCTTTTGATCAGGCGGGGCCGATGACAAAAGATGTGGAAGATGCCGCACTGCTTTTGTCCGCCATTGCCGGTGCGGATGAAAATGACTCCACCTCACTACATACGCCAGTACCTGATTTCAGCAGCTATCTGCATCAACCGATTCAGGGAATGAAAATCGGGGTGATCAAGGATCTGGACCTGGAAAGTTGCGATACGGAAGTACTGCGGATCTTCGATGAAAATATTCGATTGCTGAAAGATGGAGGAGCTGAAATCGTTGAGATTTCTTTACCAAACTTAGCTCATGCCGTAGCGACTTATTATATCATTGCTCCTTCGGAAGCCAGTTCCAATCTGGGACGTTATGATGGCATTCGCTATGGGCTGCGTTCCAAGAATTCCACCAACTTGCAAGAACTTTATGAAATGTCCCGTGAAGAAGGGTTTGGACAAGAAGTGAAATTGCGAATTCTTTTGGGAACCTACGCCTTATCTGCCGGTTATTATGATGCTTACTACTTGAAGGCGCAGAAGGTTCAAAACCTGATTCGAGCGCAGTATCATGCGGCTTTTGCACAGGTTGATGCCATTGTGACTCCCGTTGCGCCTACACCGGCCTTTAAGTTGGGAGAGCAAGTCAATGATCCCTTACAGATGTATTTGAATGATGCCTTTACGATTCCTGCCAACTTGGCAGGCATCCCCGGTATGTCCGTTCCAGCCGGATTTACTGAGAAGCAGCTGCCAGTTGGCTTACAGTTATTAGCCAGTCACCTGGAAGAAGGTAAGATGTTGCGAATCGCACATTACTTTGAAAAAACTTTGAATTTACAAAAACCCTCGCTGGCTATTTAAACGGAATGAAAGAAAAACTGGAATTAGTTGAGAACTCCTTTCGCCAGGCTTTGGCTGTTACCTCAGATACCAAAGGCCTGGAAGCGTTGAAAGTGAAATATTTAGGAAAAAAAGGGGAGTTGTCTGGATTCATGCGACTGCTCAAAGATATTCCCAATGATCAAAAAGCCGCAGCAGGGCAGATGATCAATCGTATAAAAAAGAGTTTCCAGGGACAGCTTGATGACCGTCGCGAGGAATTGAAGAAAGTTGAGTTTGAAAAGCAGATGGACAGTGAATGGATCGACATCACTCTGGATCCCCTGCAAACTCACGCAGGTAGCTTGCATCCCGTTTCTTTGGTACAACAGCGGTTGGAACGGATCTTTGAATCCATGGGCTTTCAAGTGCTGGATGGACCTCACATCGAAACGGAACATTATAATTTTGAAGCCTTAAATGTGCCTGCTCATCACCCTGCCAGAGATATGCAGGATACTTTTTACTTTGAAGATGGGCATTTGTTAAGGACTCAGACCTCTACCATCCAGATTCACGGCATGGAAAACTTGGAACCGCCTATTCGGATTATCGGGCCGGGAAAAGTTTTTCGTTGCGAACGCACGGATGCCTCTCATGATTCCTGCTTCCATCAATTGGAAGGTATGATGATCGACAAAGACATCTCTGTGTCTCATTTGATCCACTTCATGCGAACCATGTTGGGAGAGATTTTCGAAAGTGATGTGAAGGTTCGTTTGCGACCTGGATATTTTCCCTTTGTCGAACCGGGGTTTGAATTGGATATTTCCTGTCTCTTATGCAAGGGAAAAGGATGCAGTGTTTGTAAAAAAGTCGGTTGGATCGAGTTATTAGGCTGCGGCATGGTACATCCCAATGTATTGCGCGCCGGAAATATTGATCCTTCAATCTATTCGGGTTTTGCCTTTGGTATGGGACTGGACCGGTTAGCAATGATGAAATATGGGATTACCGATATTCGTCCACTCCATGGTGGAAATCTCAACTTCATGCGTCGGTTTGCGACCAGCTCTTAAGAAAGTCGCCCTCTTTTTATCACGATCCAAAATTATAGATTTATGAAAATCTCATTAAACTGGGTACGGGAGTTCGTAGAAATTGATCCGGAACTTTCTGCCGAGCAACTGTCTCAAAAAATTACTCTTTCCGTCTGTGAGGTGGAAGGTTATGAAGAAATGGGTGCGCACCTGAAGGATGTCTATGTGGCTGAAGTCATCGAGATTGAGCCCCATCCTAATGCAGACAAACTACGATTGGCGACTGTCAACTTTGGTGAGCAGCAGCAACAGGTTGTTTGTGGTGCTCACAACTTCACTGTTGGTGATAAGGTGCCCTACGTAGGTATCGGTGCGGAATTACCCGGTGGCTTTAAGATCAAGCCCGCTACGATTCGTGGTGTAGACAGTCATGGTATGCTGTGCGCTGAAGACGAGCTGGGCTTTTCTGACGATCATGATGGTCTGATGATTCTACCTGCGGATGCGGAAGTCGGCCTTTCATTGGCGCAGCTTTTCCCCGATCAAGTAGATACGATTTTAGAAATCGATAATAAATCCATTACTCATCGTCCAGACCTTTGGGGACATTATGGTTTTGCCCGTGAGTTGGGAACGATTTTCCGTAAGCCAGTCAAATCCATGACCTTTGATCCTGCTCTGATCAGCGGAGAGGGTGAAAAAATCATTGAGGTTGAAGTTCTGGCGAAGGACTTGGTCCCACGCTTTACTGGTTTGTCCGTCAGTCAGGTGACAGTGAAGGATAGTCCCTTGAAAATTCAGCACCGATTGACTCGTGTTGGTTTGAGGCCTTTGAATAACCTGGTGGATTTGACTAATTATGTGATGCTTGAGCTGGGGCAACCCATGCATGCCTTTGACGCGAATCAAATTGCGGGCAACAAGTTAGTCGTACAGTTGGCTGAACCGGGAACGGAAGTTATGACGCTGTATCAAAAGCTAGCCAAACTAGGCAAAGAGGATTTAACAATCTGTGATGCCAATGGCCCTTCTGTTGTAGCGGGTGTCATCGGTGGTTTGAACTCCGGCGTGAGTGATGCAACGGAGAGTATTTTTCTGGAAGCAGCCAACTGGAATCCCGTTAGTGTTCGTAAGACAGCGACCAAGATTGGTATTCGAACGGATGCTTGCCAAAGATATGAAAAATCTTTGGACCCGGAAATGGCTTCTTTGGCTATCCAAAGAGCAGTGGAGCTGCTGAGAGAAACTTGTCCTGAATTACAAGTTCGTGGTGACTTGATTGATATTCGTGGAAAAGAGATTCCTCCAATTTCTATCTCGATTACTGTTGAGTTCATTTGCCGCCGCCTGGGTAAGCAGATTGCTGAGGAAGAGATCCTTGATATTTTAACTCGACTGGGTTTTACCATACAGGCCACTGCAGGCAATCTGGAAGTAGAAGTACCTTCCTTCCGTCGCACTAAAGATGTTTCCATTCCGGAAGATCTGGTAGAGGAAATCGGGCGAATTCATGGGTTTAATAATATTCCCGCTGTAGCTCCTTTATTCCCTATCAAGCGACCTGTTTTCAATCTCCAACGTCGCTTTGAGAATGCCGCGAAAGGTGTATTGAGAAAAAATGGTTTCCATGAAGTTTACAACTATCCCCTCACTTGCCGTAAGATTGAGCAACCCTTTGGTTTGAGTGATGTCGGGGTGATGAAGTTACGCAATCCTGTGGCTGAAAATCAAGACTGCATGAGGACCTCCCTACTACCTCATTTTGTCCAAACGATTTACAATAACCAGAAAATCACTCAGGATTTTCGTGTTTTTGAAATCGGACGCAGCTATCGCAAACTGGAGACGGGAAAAATACGAGAAGCACAAGGCCTGATTGCCGGGGTTTCCGTGACCGCCAAGAACCAGGGAGATGCTTTCTTTGCACTCAAAAGCAAGCTGATCAAGCTGCTTTCACGTCTGCAGATTGCCCGTATTACCTGGAAACCATTACCGGCAAGTGAGCGCAAAGCCTATCAACATATCTCCATCTCTGCGGAAATTCGAGCAGGCAAACACCTCTTAGGGGTGATCTATTCCTTCTCTCCTGAATATAGGGACAGTCTGTCTCTGAAAGGGGACGTCTGTATCGCAGAAYYAGNTWKTRANTRMMCTTYTTGAGATTGATAAAAAAGAGTACAAGTACCTTGCACCGCCTAAATTTCCATCGGTGAATTTTGAACTCTCTATTATTGTTCCGGAACGAAGCCTCTATCAGGATATGGCTAACTTAGTCCGCAAGGTCGATCGTAGGATTATCAAGGTGGATTATTTGAGTGTATTTTTTCTGGAAAATCAGCCACAAATGAAATCCTTGTCTATCTCCATGGAGTTCCAGTCACCAGAAAAGACTTTGGATTCTCAAGAAGTGAAAGAGCTTCAGGATCGGGTGATTGAGAAACTGGCTGACTCAGGATACCCTCTTCGCTAGTCGCTTGCTCTGCGAGCGACTCTTTTCCTCCCCACCCGTAAGGATGGGGTTTTACGGAGCGTTAGATGAACTTGGATAATTTGTATACTGTTACGATTGTTCGCAATGTGGGCATTCCCATCTCCTTCACTGTGAGGCGTTGGAAAGCCATATTCTTGTTAATGGTCTGTTTTTTCTTTGTGTGTTTCTTGGCCGCCGGGTCAATCTACTTCCTTTTGCTGCGTGCGGAAACTCAAAAACTGGAAACGGATTTGGCTAGTACGAAGACGCAGTTTGAGGTGTTAAGTCGACAGTTGCTCGAGAAAGACAGAAAGCATTATTTGGAGTCACCGGAACAGGGACTGGTCGAGCAGGCTGCCATCAAAGCTGAGATGCTCAAACAGCCTGCCTTTACTACAGAAGGCATGTGGGTAAAAAAGGAGAGTGGAATCTCTCTGGATCAGGTTCAAACCGGGGCCGTTGTGGAAGTGGCCCGATTCAGTAGCTCCGTCAAAGGAGATAATTTCACTATCAGAGTGAAACTGAAGAATATTGCTATCCCCAGTCAGCTTGTGGGTGGATTTTTAATGATCACTTTAGTCAACCGAGATCAAAGTCCCGTTCTCTATAAAGCAGCTATCGGTGGTTCCTTAGGTAAAGATGGCTTCCCTTCAAGTTACAGGTCAGGGCGTCAGTTTCAATTGAGTAGAAAGGCTAGTTCGAGGACAATTACTCATAAATTCAAGTTACAAGAAGCTGATGAGTATTATACGGATGTCCTCATATTTGTAAATTCCTACAAAGGTAGTCCTTTAGCCCGTCAGTCCATTCCTTTGGATCGAAAGATTTTCCTGGAGTAGTCCTGCATTTTTTATAGGCAAGCTGAAGTGAGTAAAAAAGATAAAAACAAGCCCGGTGAGATTTGCGGCCTTTTAGGGGTCGGCAGCCGCTTCGAAGGGAGGATCCGTTTTGAGGGGACTCTACGGATTGATGGCCTCATTCATGGGCAGATTATTTGCAAAAATAAAAAACATAGTGTGGTTATCGTCACGGAAATGGCTGTTGTTGAAGCGGATATTGTTGCGGATGTGGTGATCGTGGCGGGGATGGTTTCAGGCAATATCAAGGCTATGGAACGCTTGGAATTGCATGTTCCGGGGCGCATTGAAGGCTTGGTGTACACCAGTGACATGAGTATCGAGGATGGTGCTCTGTTTCAGGGAGAGTGTATTATGATCCGTCATTTGAGTGATGAAGACAAAGCTTCACTCAAAATGGAGGGGTTTTATGATATTCACCAGCTGGATTTAATTACCCATGATCAGCAATCACTCTTGGAACCCATGGAAAAAAAATGGGATAAAAAGTTAAGATAGTTGTTCTCTATTCAATAGGTTTCGCTGACCATAGAAGAGATCTAATGGCCGCATCCCAGGAAGGAATCAATGTTTAAAAAAGTTATCTGGTTATTCCTGGTTATTGTCCTTTTGATTTCACCTCTTGCTCTATTGCAGGCGCAAAACCGCTTGCAAAAGATTGAGTACCGCTCTCAAGGTGAATTCCGCACTTTACTGCAAATCTACAATCGCGAGATTCCTCATTTTGAGGTCTTCGAAAATCTGAAAGCCCGAGTCTTGATTATCAAGTTCCGCAATACGGATTTGGGCAACTTCCCCAAACTTCAGCTTTTCGATGATCCCTTGATCAATGGGATCCAAACTCAGCAGATTGATCAAAGGGAGTACTGGGTGAAAATCCGGACTCGCTACTCGGACCTACGCTATCGCATCATTCCTCAAAAGAAAGACCCCACCCTGTTGACCCTGGAAATTTCCAGGCCTGTGAGCGCGGCTTTAGAGCTGACGGGACCACGAATTATTAATATGTTACGGGAACTCCATCCACGCTCGGAAAGATTAATCCTCTATTTGGATAAACCTGTTCAACAGGAAATCATTAAAGAAAAGAAAAAGGAAGCAGGCAATTTATTTCAAGTTCGTTTTCTAAATACGCAGATTGCGAAGGATGTGATCATTCCCGATTCCGCCACAAAAATTATTAAAAAAATAGCTTTCGTCAAACGTGGGAAGTATCTGTTCATGGAAATCAGTCCACAGAGGTTTTCCTTAAGGGTGCAAAAACAGGTGATCCAAAAGCCCTTGCGGGTGATTTTTAATATCACTGAAGACCGACAAGTATCTGTGGCAGCTCAAGAAAAGGAAGCGGAAGCGGCAAGAGTGGAAAAGGAAGCCCAACAGGCTGAGCTGGATAAAAAAATAAGATTTTTGGAAGAAAAATTTCAAATTGCAGAGCAAAATTTCAAGCGAGGCAGGTTTGAAGAAGCAGCTTTGCAGTTTAAAAATATTTATAACTTTGCTCCTGATTCGGGAATTGGGGTTCGGGCCCATTTTCGTTCTGCTGATGCTTATTTTCAAAAGCAAGTTCTTAAAAATCAGATTGGTGAAGATACATTTGTGATTCAGGAATATAAGGCCGCAATTACTTCGGCTCTGAGCGCAGATACGGGTTATGAAGATATTCCCAGGGCTTATTACAACTTGGGACGCAGTTATCTCAATTTGAAATTTTATGAAGATGCCTTCAATCAATTTGAAATCATCAGAAAATTTTATCCAGAGTCTCCTTATTCAAAGAATGCTTTGCTGCAACAGGGGAAGGTTCATCTGAACATGCTGCGTTATGAAAAAGCTATTGAAAACTTGCAACAATTTGTAACGGAAAACGCGAAAGCACCACAAATTGCAGAGGCCTATTATAAGATTGGAGAAGCCTTATTCCAATTGAAGAAGTATGAGCAGGCCAAGGTGAATTTTGACCGCGCCTGGAGTTTGAACGGGGAATTGATGAAACAGGACCCGGAATTGATGTTTCACATGGGGGAAGCTTATTTTGAAAACCAGGAGTTTCAAACTGCCAGATCCTTATACGAAGAGTTAATGGACCTTTATCCACGTGAAAGTTTTAGTAACTTGGTTGCCATTCGGATTGGTGATTTCTTGCGGGCAGAGGAAAAAGAAGATGATGCGATTAAAGCCTATGAGAGGGCAATCGTTCAATATACCAGAGAATTGCTGCTGATCGGAAAACTGAGGATTGCTAATATTTTAGCGGAAAAACCTGAAGAAAATCAGTATCAGGAAGCATTGAAAATCTATGATTTTATCCTGGAAAAATATCCCTTATCAGATCAAGTAGAAGAGTCGATGTTGCGTAAAGCCCTGACCTTGGCTCTCTTCCAGCATTATGCGGATGCAATTAAGAGTTTGGATAACTTTTGTCAAAACTATCCGGAAAATATCTATGTCCAAAATCATATCATTCATGAGCGTATCTTAGATTCGATCAGTGGTTATATCGCTGATTATTACTATCAGGGCAGATACCTGGATGCTTTGGGTGTGTTTGAGCAGTATGAGAAAAAATATTTCTTACGCCCTCAAGGCAGTGCTTGCTTCCGTCCGTCCGAGAAACTGGAGTTTGGAGCTCGTGTGAAACCTATTTTGGATCGGGCTCCCCTCTTCCTCATAGCGGATTCTTATTTTCGACTGGGTTTGCAAGATGAGGCCTTGAAATTTTTTGAAGAGGTCCTCAAGGAGCCTGATGATCCTCTAGTGCCTTTGGTGAAATTTAATCAGGGAAGGGTTTATGATGCTCAGGATAACCCTGATAAAGCACGGAAAGTATACGTTAATTTTATCGCCAAGCACCCCGAACATATTTACACCTCAGTCGTTAAAAAAGCTTTGGGTGATTCTTACTTTCGGCTCCATAAATTTGACCGAATTGATCGTGCGATTCGTATTTACAGGCAGACAATTAAAAATTACAAGGATTCGGATAATCCTTTGGATCGAGAAATTGTCCCGGCCAGTTGGTTTACTTTAGGGAGTCTTTACCAGGGCATCGGTCAGTATGACAACTCGATTAAGGCCTATAAGAATGTATTGCGCAGTTATGAACATCCTTTACAGGATGAGGCGGTGGAAGATTATATAGTGGAAACCCATTTTATACTGGGTAACTTGTTTTTAGAACTCAATCAGTTTCCTGAAGCCCTGAAAGCTTATAATCAAGCGATTGAGCTTTTCCCGGATTCAGACAAAACCCCTTGGGCAAAATACCAGAAGGGGCAAATTTTCGTGCGTAACAAACAAAAAGATAAAGCTTTGAAGATTTTTGAAGAGCTGATTGATGAGGCGAGCAAACAGCCTGAAGCCTTATGGGGACCTTTAGCCAGGGAAAGCTATGAAGCCATGACAAATGAGCTAAGCTTTGAGAAGTATCTCAACCGGAGCCCTAGTGCGGCTGGGGATTAGAGGGACGGAAGCACTCCCATTCTTGCAGGGGAGTGCAGATCGGCTGAGGGACATTCATGTTGTCACCCTCCTCAGCATTATTTATTGAGGATTGCCGCTAGCTCAATGGTGAAGTCTAAGTTCTTACCTGCACAGGGGTCATTCGCATCCAGGGTAACTGTTTTATCGTCAAACTCAGTAACAATAGCATTGACTACTTGGCCACCTTCCGCTGCGATACGCATCGTTTTGCCCACTTCCAATTGAACGCTTTCCGGGATCTCTATGCGCTGAAAAATCCGACGTAATTGTGGATCATAATCTCCGTAAGCCTCATCAGATGCCAGGGTAAGTATTTTCTCTTCTCCCACTTGCATGCCTAAAATGGCTTTCTCAAAACCGAGAATGACCTCTTTTTTACCCAGTGTGAAGCTTAGAGGTTGATCGGGCTCCGTCATCTCGAAGGTATCACTACCTTCTATTGAACTTTTATAGTGTACTTCGACAGTATCCCCTAACTTTGCTTTTGCCATGCTACCTTATGATGGATTATAATAGCCTATGTTTTGGTTTCCAGAGTTGTAAGTTCTAGTGTGTCATTCTGAATTAAAAATTCTCTCCCTTTAGTCGAGATAATAATTCATCCTTTATAATTTTAGTAAAATAGAAGGACTTACAACTCACGAGCTTTGGTATTATTGCTTGATGCTTTTGATGTTCCGTAGGAATTTAAGAGATCAGACAGGGAAAAGCAAGAGACTTCCCAAAATGTTGTGGAGATTCCTTAAAAAAAGAAAGCTATTAGTGGCTGAACTTCAGTGTGGAGAAGGATATTTGGGGGTGGTGATTTGAGTTTATATAATTGTTTTTAAAGAGAAAAATGAATGTTCTTCATTGACTTTTTGGAACGAAAATTCAAACTTCTTAGTTGATTTTTTTGCCATTTCTATAAATCCTAGGCCTGCTCCTTTGCTGGTTTTTTCAGGCTCTTTTTTGCGTTGCTCCCGATAAAAAACTTTCAACTCTTGCTGATCCATTTTCTGGAGTTGAGTCAAGCGTTTACTGAGTCGGGCTATGTCCTTATTTTTAATCAAGTTACCAGTTAAAACAAAATAATATTTATCTTCTATGCCAACGGTAATGATGCCCCGACTGAGATTCCGTTTTCCTGTAGGAGTTTCTTGAGATAGCTTATCTGCGGAATAATGGATGATATTTTGAGTTTGCTCAACTACCATTGAGAAAACACGGAGGATTGTACGCATACTGACATCCTCTAGTTGCATTCGCTTACGAAGAATACCACTGAGTTCGATCATTAAGTCTTGTGAAATGGGCCCATTAAAACTAAAGAAAACACCCTGCTTGATCAGATCTTTCTTTAATTCATAAAGATTCTCTATCATTTTAATCCCATTTTGGGTTTAAATTTTGGACTATCTCAAACCTCCCCATGGAAGGAAACTATTATGCTACAACAGTATTGATCTCTTGCTCTTGCTTGAAAGCAAGCAAGCAATTAAAACGCCCGGGTACCGCTTAACCTACGTCAAGAAGAGGTCAGAGACTGCAGAAATATTACATCCCTAATGTGTTTCTTAGAATATATTTTTGTTATTGTTAAGATAAAAGTACACAATGCTGTTTTTTTCTTATAGATTTTTTTCAACTAGATTGAAATGTAGGCTACTGCTGTCTGCTTGGAACTCCTCTCCATATTCCATAGTGTCTTCATCTTCCTCATCGTAGATCCAGTTAACGATGATTCTTTTCCCCTCTTTGGAGGCCTCATCTAAAAGGTCAAAAAGATCCATTAGTACCTTAGAGGAACTACTATTGAAATAGAATAGTTGAACGTTAAAAACAACTTCTTTTTCACCAAGTTGTTGCAAAAGTCTTTCTATAAACTCAAAAACGGGCTGATAGAAAAGCGCTGTATTTTCCGGGTATGATTCACCAGTGATTTCAAAACTATTGCAAGTTGAATCAAAACGAACGTTTGGGGTATGAGCTGTAGCTTCTATTAAAAAGTCTTCCATATGTTTTAGAGGTTGTCTCTGTAAATCTAAGCTAAAAAAGGGCAAGCCGTTCTCTCGGGAGAAAAGTACTCAAATATATTTACTGCCAGCCAATTGTCAATAGTTTTTATTTGTAGGTCTGAATCTGTGAATAGGGAAAATAACTAATAAATTATATTTTCAACACTATAGCTTTATGTCATCCAAAATACAAGACTTTCATGAATCTTTTCTTGCCTAAATGGGGGAATTCCCCTATCTAGGCAGATCTCAAAAGTAGCAGGGGCAGTAAAGTTTTGCTGTTGTTTTAAAGCTCTACAGGAACCTTGATAAAAAAGAAATACTGATCATGTATTAATGGTAGTTTAAAAAACCTCAGGCAGAAAATTTTTCTTGGGGGAAGCCTAGACTAGTTGAAGGTACACAGGAACTGGACTTAGATTACAGGGATGGTAAAAGAATGGAAAAGTTGGAAATCCTCTACCAAGATGACTTTTGTGTCGTTGTCGATAAACCAGCGGGTTTATTAGTTCATCGAACTCACTTGGCTCGTGCAGATGAATTTGCTCTTCAAATCTTGAGAAACCAACTAAAACAATGGGTTTATCCTGTTCATCGCTTGGATCGGCCTACCTCAGGGGTTCTTTTGTTTGCCAAGAGTTCTGAGTTTGCTCAACTGCTGTGCCAACAATTTTCAGAGAGACAGGTCCGGAAGAAATATCTGGCATTAGTTCGAGGTTTTATTGAAGAAGAGGGCTGTATTGATTATCCACTGAAAAAAGAAAATGCCATTGAAACTCAAGAGGCACAAACATATTTCCGCTGCTTAAAAAAAATTGAATTCAATATCCCGGTGGGGCGCTATGCCAGTAGTCGCTATTCATTGGTAGAAGCTTTCCCCAGAACGGGTCGCCGACACCAAATACGAAGGCACTTTGCCCATATATTCCACCCCATTATAGGAGATACAACTCATGGGGATGGTAAGCATAACAGAATGTTTAGAGAGCAACTTTTGATTCAGGGTCTTTTTTTGAATGCCAGGGAGTTGACTTTTTTTCACCCTCACTTGGGAGAGGAAATTACCGTGCAAGCTCCTCTTGATCTAAAATTCATTAAGATATTTCCAGAACTCAATCTCGATATGGCGGCCCCTGTACTCGATTCTTGTGAAGTGCTGTAAGTGCTAGCTTCAGTAAGCAGGAATAGTCACAGTTTGAGTGCTACTTTTGTTATAATTGTTTGATTTATATCATTAAGCCTGACAAAGTAGAGGTTGTCCATCTGATCTCTACTGCGTAAAATACCCAAGTTCAAGCTATTCCCACCTGTACTAATATTGGGTTGGATGGGCTTTCCGCTCGCAGATAGAATATGAAGGTAGAGGTGAGGTTTTAGAGAGACTGTAATATGTGGAGCTGTATTGTAATACAGATCATTATGAGTTCTCTGGACGAGTAATTGTCCGCCCCGTAATTGAATGATAGAGATGATTCCATCAATCACTTGATCTGGAGTGCGCTCTAGCTCGCTGGGGGAACGACTTTGTACCCATAAGGGAAGAACAAAAATCTTCCTATCCGTGATAATTCCCTGGCTCATATGAATCATATTTAAGCGTGAGGTAATATGTGAATAAGTACTACTCCCTGGTAATGTAGTGATTAACTGTACATTTTCGTTGAAATTCCCCACAAGGAAGCGATCTTTCATATTATTGCTCTTCTGCTCCCAATAGTGGTATTCAGGGTTGGAAAAGGTAAAATATGACATCATCGTCTTGCCTGATTGGTTGATTTGCCAGAGGAACTCTCGCGGTTCCCCCGTTTTCATGTCGATTCCCGTCAATAGGATTTGATCCAGATCATTGATCACCATATCCTCAACGTCGATCTGTTCCAGGTTGATAATGTGCTCAAATTTTCCTTTATTACTGAATATGAACACTCCTGATTGCAAATCCCCCTGACTATCAATCCAGTAGGCACTAATGAATAAATAACCTACACTATTAACCGCAAGCTCGCCTGGCTTTGGGGCTCGTAGAGGAGGATGGACAAAAGGAATATCTTTTTCAAAGTCAATCTCACCAATGAACTCTCCTTGAGCATTGAAGGTTTTAACCTTATAGCTCCAGGCTGAAAGGACATAAAGGTTACCCTTTTTACCAACTGTTAACCGAGTGACCAAAAAATCATCATTCTCTGCTTCCTCGTCGATCAGGGGGATCTCTGCTAAAACAATAAAAGGGCTATTTTTAATTGTGATCGTTTTTGCCCATAAGCCGGTATGTGTCGGTAATAAGCCAACTGTCATGGCTAAAAGGAGGTACAGATATAAGCGCCACATTGGATCCCCCCATATAAAATGGTTCTGATGAACGAGGTGCCGGAGCCCCCCTTTCAAAGTTGATTGTAGGAGTTTTGACTACTTTTTATTGTACCACACTTGAAGGCAGGTGCAAGTTTTTGAGTTTTTTAGGGACTAATAGTGAAAAATAGCCTGCTAAATAAGCGGAGGCTTTCTGGGGAAGGTTTAAATAAACTGTGTATTCTGTTAAGAATTGTGAGGGGAAGCAAGGAGGTGGGCGTCTTCTTTTAAAATGGAGTAACAGAAACAATCTCTCGGTTGGTCACTATAATTGGGATGCTTTAAAAAACCACGAAGGGTCCCTTCGAGCTGCATACCACTTTTCTTCATTACCCCTTCCGAGGCTTTATTCTTTATATCGCATATGGCTGAAATTCTCGTAAGTTCAGTTTTTTGGAAGATAGCCTGGAGAGCAGTGCGCAGAGCTTCAGTTGCATAACCTTGTCCCCAGGTAGAGTATGCGAGCACATAACCAATCTCACCTTTATACCCATCCTTTCTTAGCTCTACCATACCAATTGGTTGGGCTATTTTTTTTTCTTCAATAATCCAGGTACAAGAACTTCCTGTGATCCATCCATAAATACTGCCACTGAGGGTATTCTCCATGTCCTCTATAGACCGGTGGGCGCGCCAGCTAAGAAATTTTAATACCTTGAGATCCTGTGCATAAGCATAAAATAGTTCAGAAGCATCTTTAATCACTGGTTTTCTTAAAANAAGCCTTTYTGTCTCTAAGCGTAACAATGAGTGCATAAGGTATAAGGTCAAACTGTTTTGAAGGGCTCTCACTCTCACTCTCACGCTTCTGCGTGGCAATGTAATGGGCTAGATCTTTTATGCGGGTATGAAAAGTATAAGTTCTTTGTTGTACATAATTCATATGTGTACAAAGTAGTTATTGTCATCCCTTTTTTTATCGGATTTGAATAGCAGGGATTTTGAGGGAAACAACCTCCCTCAGCCAGAGACCAGGGGAGGAGGGGAAGGAGGGGCTAGAGGGAGGCGTATATCAACGTTTTCCACGCAAATTTTTGATCACCAAAATGGAGAGCCATTTGGGCAGTACGCTCAAGGATCTGAAGTGTTAAGGGGTGCTTTTGATGCTTTAGGGCAATTGCTASWGWWWTCATTTGATGATAATCCTGATCCAGGCAGTAATGCTCAAAAGTACGGGATAGATCCTGATCGGGATCATATTCCTTTTGCGGCTCATAACAAAGAATGAAATCTGCTACTTCTTCTTCATTAGGGATTTGGTGGTAGCCAGCCAGTTGAGCAAGGTTATTGGCTGTCAGTACCTGAGATTTGAGAATAAAATCCGGTAGCTTTTTGAAACCCAAACTTTGACTGGATTTTGGACGTTCAACTTCGAAGAGGGCTTCACCTATATTCCGAGTGTAACAACGGCCCCCACTACGGCCGACAACATCTAAGAGATCGGGGTCAATCATATTATTACGGAAAATCTCTTCTACCACATGAAATTTTACAACTTCGCAGATCATGAGATTACCCGATCCTTTGCCTTTGCCCAATTCAATGATTTGATCCAAAACACACTCCATTTGAAAGGGGGATTCCTTGACACGTGGTGAGGTAACCAAATCTGACGGAATAGGCGTGAGGCCACAATGGGAGAATTCATTCAGCCCATGAGGATAGTCCGCAGAGGTCAGATTGACTTGCTCCACCATATCGGAGGTGACCAACTGAATGGTACATTCATGGGTTCTTTTAAGATTATAATAAGTATCTTTTTGACTACCATCATGCATTTTTCGTGAGGGAGAGAAAGCTACGTAAGGAGGGTTCACACCAAACACATTGAAGAAGGAAAAAGGGGCCAAATTCTGATGCCCATCCTCTGACGTTGTGGCTACCAAAGCGATGGGGCGAGGAGTGATCCCACCAGTAATTAGAGAAAAAATTTCAGTAACAGACATTTCTTTTGGCTCCAAATGTCTCATGGTGATCACCTCCGCAGGGAAAAATTAAAATTATTTAGATAAGTTGGATTCTCTAAGTCCTACAAAATGAAACATCATCCGTGATTATAGCAAGCGATCAGGCAAAATCAACGCTTATCGATTGACACTAACCAAATGATGATTTGGATGGAAATGAGCCGGTACAGGGACCTGCCCCTACGGTGCGATTAATCGCGACCATTAACTGCCAAGCGGTCCTGGTTTAAGCCATCCCAAAAAACGCCCACACCGTCTAACATCTCTATTCCGGCAGCAATGAATTGATCTTCATCAAAGGGGTAGTCACTAAAATATAGGTCTTTGAGCTCATCGTGAGTGTGTTCCTTATGTTGGGCTTCAACTTTGTCATGCCAAGTAAAAAAAGCCAGGGGCAGGTTTGGAACCTGTTGACTTTTGAATTCTTTTAAGCCGGTAATCAATTGCTTCCAAAATCCGGCAGCAGCCCAATTTTCGACGGCAAAACTAGCTCCGGCTGCTTGAACAAAGTCATGACTACCGTAAATCCGGATCAATTCATCACAAAAGAACAGGGTGCTTTTAGTACCATGCTCTCGTTTGCCTAAATCTTGGAAGGTGAGTCCCAGGGGTTTGGCAAAATTTAAGAGCCACTCGAAATGAGCAGCACGGAAGCGGAATGTGCCACCATCGATTGTACCCTCCGTATTCACTAAACCAGGGTCGCCTTCATCTTCAGGATTGAGTTGCCGTTGTTGCTTTGATTCGTCAGACTCACTATGTTTAGGCTTGAAAATACAGCCAATCTCATTAGCTAAAATTTCTTTTGCCGCTCTCATTTCTTGAAGATCAACCGCATTAATCATCTTATACAGCTGGGCTACCAGAAATAAGTTGGAGAAAACGGAAAATTGTTGAGTAAAATGTCGCACCTCTTGTGACTTTAATGGTGTTCGTTCAAACCATTGACAATACTTATTATTGTTAATTATTGTATGAGAAAGTAGTTCATTTTGGATGCGTTCTTCAAAATGCTCAAATCCTTTTTTATTTCGCTTCACCATAGCCCCCTCTTGATTGTTCAGCCTTCATCAGCTTCTATACGAGGATTAGTGTAACAAGAAAGCAAAGAAAAAAAAACATTATCCTTTCAAAAATCAATAGCTTTGCTTTTGCTAAAACTTTCGGAGATAATAGGGGAACACCTAAATTAAGTGATTATGAGCCAACTGGAAAAAGTGCGTCATGATTTGGGGCAAAGGTTCCTGGAGAAAAAGGGGCTGAATTTATTTGCAGTTTTTGACTGCGATGCTTTGCCCATAGAAATTACTGATATTTTTGATAGAGAAAAAATAGCCTATAGGAATTACTCAAGGCTACTCCTCTTAGCTAATGGTGGCAGAGTTTTTTGGGATCGCCTGCAGGAAGCAGAGATTGATTCGAGTAATCCTGTTGATGATTATACAATCCGGATTATTGACCGTTACACTAGAGAATGTCTCCAGGGTAATAGCACTCAGCTCCTGTATCCATCCTCTACGGGGTTCCCTTTACAGCAATTAGGGGAGTTAGCGGGCTGGGGCGTATCCTCCCCCTTAGGTTTAGAAATTCACCATGATTTTGGACTTTGGTTCGCTTATCGGGCAGTCTTGCTTACTCAGGTCAAACTACCTTTGAGAGTAGAGACTCCAACACTCTCACCTTGCAGAAATTGCCAAACCCAAGCATGTATTGCAAGCTGTCCTGCCAAGGCAGCGCATATGGAAAAAACGTTTGCATGGCAGGCTTGCTCCCTAAATCGCTTGAAACTTGATTCCCCTTGTCAAGACCAGTGTCCCGCTCGTTTAGCCTGTCCTTACGCCGTAGAGCACCAGTATCCTGGTCAACAGATTCGCTATCATGGAGCCGTCTCTCTCAAAATGATCCGAGATCTTTACCCGAAAAATTTAGTCATATCACGAGGATATAAGGGAGGGTAGCTATTGTATTCCTGTTCTTCCATATAATCACAAGAATCAGGATCAGTACTACTAATCAGAGTAATAATCCATCCTAGACTGATGACTGCCAAAACAAACATGAAAAATGTCCACATCTTTCCTCCTTTCAAATGAGTTTGATGGATTCAAGGTTGAGTTCCTTGGGCTCATTTTAATCTTGGGAACCATTATAAAGGAAAAGACAAGAAATCTCACTAGATATTTTGGAGCATTTTTTTGTATATATTCCCAGTTATCAGTTTACCGTTAATTAAAATTGGAAGGAGGAGAAACGTATGAGTATTAATATTTCAATTTTAAACTCCAGTGGGTGAGTAGTCTTGAAATAGAGCTGCCCCCTCTTATTGGCCAAATCGACTACTCCGATTAGCCTAGCCGTGGTAGCAGGAACCATATAGCTGATTTGAAAGTTATCCTCATCTATATTCTGTCCACCACCTCCTTGAGGTTCCTCAATCCAATTGCCCGAAATATCCAGGATGAGTCTTGGTTTGCTTCTTTCCACAAAAGACCTGTCGGTATCAGCGGAAGCATCACTACTACTCTCCAATTGATACCTTATTTTTTTCAGGGAATCAGTAAACAGCATAGTGAATATACTATACCGATACTTTCCATCATCTTTATCAACCTCAAACCCACTGCCTCCGTAATTCCGTAATTCACCAAAGTCCGTGGAAGTTGGGGCGACAATACCACGCCAAGTGTTTAGGATCCGTTGCAGTGCCGGGGCATTCCACATCTTGGTCTTAAAGTTATTTCCAGCAACCTGGATATCCGTTTCTTTCAATACTCCGTTTACAAGAGCGAAAATCGTCGCGCCGGTATGCAAGCCCGGATTGATGGCCTTAATGACATCACCGCTAGCATCAGCAACTAGCCCATAACTGCCTACTGCAGATACAT
>NVSR01000025.1 GCA_002401295.1 SAR324 cluster bacterium
ACTGGCCTATACCCTCAGCCTGTTTAACGCACAACCTTAGAGCCCGGAGCTGGCAAGCACTCCGGGGTAAGATGACACAAGGTAACGGAGTAGGGTAAGCACCTTAGCAATAGCCCGCTAAGTCAGGAACCCCTACCAAGACTGGTCAACACGGCTTATGAGTTGCCCCACAAGCCCCCGGATTTACCCGTGGGGTAGTTGACAAAGTCCCATCAGATAAGCACTTGGTTAACAAGTACAGGAAGATTATGATCATTGTTTTAAAATGTATCAGAAGTTTCAGAAAGCAATTCTTTGCTGACTGAGGAATTTGATCAACAGTTCCTCGATTTCCCGACAGCGGACCGGTTTTCCCAAGTAATCATCCATGCCGGCACGCAGACATTTTTCCCGATCACCGCTCAGTGCGTTCGCCGTCAGTGCGATAATTGGAGTATGCTTATCTTTTTTTTCCGCTTGACGAATTTTTTGTGTGGCTTGATAACCATCCAGCTGGGGCATTTGAATATCCATAAAAATCAGATCATATTCCATTGTATCCAAGCAGAGCAAAGCCTCTTCACCATCATCAGCCAAGTCAACGGAACAGCCCATTTTTTCCAGAAATTCTTTTGTCAGCTCCTGATTGATCAAGTAGTCGTCCACAACCAGAACACGAGCATCAAAACGAGAAGTCGGTTTTCGAAACATCCTGCCTCCATTGATTTGAAATTTTGGTACTAGCAACGCAGCATTAATTCTGCAAAGACCAAGCCTTTTGGGAATGAGTTGCTACAGTGCTTTTGAGGGGATAAAAATTGGTGGGAGCTATCAAAAAATACAGAAACAATATGGGTTTTAAACTAGAGTTCTCACGTTCATGAGTAAGATCGTAATATTATCAATAATCCTCTGATTAACTCCTATGTGTCAGTGGAAAAGAACAGTCTTTTAAAGAGTAAAAATGAAGAAAGATGGACGCTCCAAATATAGTTATTTCTCCAAAATGAAAGGAACAACTAAAAGCCCCCCCAGGGTTAACCTTTCTGAAATCGCTTGGTCATGGGTTGGAGGTTTTCTGGGCATCATCACCGTATCCTATATTAATTACAATATTTTAGAAGGAACGGATCTGATCCTAATGATTGGATCTTTTGGGGCATCGGCAGTGCTAATATACGGGGCAATCAAAAGTCCATTAGCTCAACCAAGAAATCTGATTGGCGGGCATGTTATTTCTGCAATTATTGGGGTCACCTGTTATCAGATATTCCCTGATCAAGTAGCCCTGGCCTCCTCTCTAGCGGTTGCCACAGCAATTGCCATGATGCATGCCACAAAAACACTACATCCTCCAGGTGGCGCGACCTCACTAATCGCCGTGATTGGCAGCACTAAAATCCATAGTTTAGGCTATTTATACGCACTTATGCCAGTCGGGCTAGGTGCTCTGGTCATGTTGATCGTGGCACTCCTGGTCAACAACATCCCCAAAAGCCGCCGCTACCCCGAGTATTGGCTATAATTTTACAGGATGCTAAAGCCGACCTACCCAACAATCACAAATATCTGTTTTATAACACAAAACCCTCTTTGTGTAGGATGGGTAAAGCTTGCGTGCCCATCTTTTGTAGGATGCCGCAAAGGCTCTGCCGTGCCCATCGCTGACAGGAATCGATCAACAAATAAATAAATCAAAAACAATAAGGAACAGCTCTACATTACACACAATTGAAATGAGGAACAACGACATGCATCTGTTATAATTAAGAAAAAAGACAACAATTATTCTACCCCCTTCTTTCATGATGAAAACATCAATCATTCAATTCCTGTCAACGATGGGCACGGCGGAGCCTTTGCGCCATCCTACATGGTTGGTTGACGGGGTGGCGTCTAGACTTCGAAGCTATGGGTCTTTTCTAATAGGCCTTGGGCCAAGAGGCTGAGGTCATCGGTAGTACGGTCTGATTCCTCAATAGATGAGGATAATTCCCGGATACCCGTAGCATTTTCTTCACTCAGTCCAGAAATTTCATCGACAGCTTGAGAGATCTCACGCAATCCAGCCTCCTGCTGGGTTACTTCTGAAGAGAGGGATGCCAGTTCTTGAGAAATCCCCTGAACCTCCCGAATGATCTCCCGAAATGCATTTTCTGTATTGACTACCACTTGGGTTCCTTCCTGGACTACGGCAGTGCTTTCCTCTAGTAAGGCTGAAATCAGTCTTACGGAATGGCCACTTTTTTCCGCCAAGTTTCTAACCTCATCTGCAACAACGGCAAAGCCCTTACCACTCTCCCCGGCTTTGGCAGCTTCAATCGCCGCATTCAAGGAAAGAAGGTTAGTTTGGTTCGCAATTTCCGTGATTACCATGATCGCTTTTGAAATCTTTTGACTGCTGCTTTCAATCTTAGCCATAGTTTCACTCGTCTTGCGTACCACAGCCGTCCCTTTCGTTGCGGAGATTTCAGAGTTTTCTGCTCGGCTTCTAATTGCTTTGATTTTATTAAAAGTACTCTCCATTGAGTTAACCAATTCCGCAACAGTCCCGGAACTTTGCTGCAAAGCACTCGCTTCATTAGTGATCGATTCGGAGATATCCTCCGAGGTTTTCTTCATTTCTGCCATACTGGCAGCTAGTTCTTGAGAGCCTGTGGAGAGATCTGTGGCTCCCAATTGAATTTCTTGAACAACCTTCTGGATAGATTCGGCAACTCTGTTGAAATTTCTAGCCATTTCCCCAATTTCATCTTGACCTGTCAGAGTGGCTCTAGTGGTCAATTTTTTATCAGCGAGTTGCTGAAACTTATCATTGAGCTGCTGAACAGGCTTGCTGAACATTTTTGCCAATACCATTGAGGTCAGGATAGCAATCAGGATCATCAGCAAGAGCAACCCTACCTGCATTTGCATAGTAGATTTAGCCTGTTCCTGGATCACCACCGATTTTTTCTTATTTTCAGCTACAATCCCAGCAACCAGTTGATCTAATAGTTTGGTAGGTTGCCGATCTTTTCCACGCACTTGACGGTCAGCCCGCTGAGAGACTTTTTCTCCTCCCTCAAGGTAAGTCTGATAAGCCTTCATATATTCTTTCTGCAGCTCTTGATGGGCCAGCATAAATTTGTCTAAAATCCTGCGGTTCTCCGTGGAGATACTTTCTTTCCTCAGGAGAGCCACTTTTTTATGCACTCTCTCATAAGTTGCTAAAAATCGCTGGTTATACTTCTGCAGATCCTTGGCATTTTCTCCCCTTAGTAGGATATTTTTCCACTCCTGAACTTGTTTTTTGAATTCAACTTCCGTTGTGAGAGCTAAATTCACCTGATATTGAGCGCTGGCTGTTAACAGTGAGTATCGCTCACTGAGTCCCCTTAACTGAACTACACTATAAGCACCTGAAATCACTAAAAGTATCACTAAAAACAGGAAGCCAATCATTAACTTCCAAAAAATTGTAATTCGCATATTAACCATAAAAATCAACAATATCTAATCAACAAAATAGCTGTAGTAAAAACAAAGGGCTCATTTTAACCTTGCAGTCCACAGTATTCCGTAATTATGTACACCATTAAAATTATATTTCAAAAGCCCCTACCTTTTTTTGTGAATGCCTGGAAACTGGCACAAAATAGAACACAAATTCTAGCTCTCAGAGCCTAAAAAAATCAGAGTAAAGTTCACTTCTCAAGAGATTATTTTCCAAAAAGGTATAAATAGTTTTAAAATGAAACATAAGTTATAATTTTAAACAAGATAACCCCCAGGCTTGAATAAACCATAGGATTAATCTATTATAATTAACTGATTTATTTAGAAAAATAATTAATCCTCAGCTTGGTATTTTTCTTGAAATAGAGAACAAGCAGCTTTGTGAATAGAATCAATTATCCCCAATGCAGATATAAGGACTTTTATGGCGCTCAGATTTCGTTTTCCTTGCCTTACAGTGCTTAGTTTTTTTTTCCTGCTTCAAGTGTTGGAAGCCTGCCCCATCAAAATTGGGTTAGTGGCGGACCTCACTCGTAGATCAGGAGAGGGCATCAAGAATGGTTTACTCATCGGGATTGAAGAGATGAACCGGCAAGGCAGAACTTTGGGCTGCAAATTACAACTTGAAGTGAGGGATGACGAAGGCATGCCCGATAGAGCCATTGATTTTGTACAGGAATTAGCCGAGGACGAGCAAGTTAGCGCTGTTTTTGGGGGATTACTGACACCCGTTATGATGCATGTCAACAAACAATTGATCACCCCCGGCATCGTGCAAATTCCTTATTTTAGTGTGTGGGCCGCAGGAACTCCTGTGGTGAATACCCAGTGGAGTTACCGTCTATCCCTATATGATTCCAGCGCGGGAGGTTTTTTGGTCAAACAAGTAGTGGCGGCTAATTTTAAGAAAGTCGCTTTACTGCTGTTAGATGGTCCCTGGGGATGGAGCAATCATCGAGTGATCACCAAGGCACTCAAAAAAAGAGGCTTGGTCAGCTTATCCATAGACCCCACAAATGGGGACCAGCAAAAAGATCGACAATGGATGAATCCAAAATCACAATGGTATCCCCGTAATACAGATAAGGCTTTGTTTTATCAAAAGCTTTCTTCTTTCATTGAGGCTGGGGCAGAAGCTATTCTCTTCGTAGGTAACGAGCCGGAGGGGGTTAATATGGCAAAAGCAATGGCTCAACTGGCAAAACAAGGCAAAGGGGCTCCCATTTTTTCCCATTGGGGAATCACCGGGGACCGCTTCCCGGAGAGAGTGGGAAAGGAAGATATGAAGCTCGTAGATATTCGCTTCATCCAAACTCAATTATTCACACCGCAACGTAAGAGCAATCCTCGTGTACGAGAAGTGATGAGTGTGGCACAGAGTCTTTTTCCCTCATTACAGGGAATGACGCTGAAACAACTCACCGAATATTTTGACAGTCGTGCTCCTAGTGGGACAATTCATGCTGTTGATGCTATTAGAATCCTGACCATCGCCATCAAGCAGGCCGGTAACCTAAATCGGAAAAACATTCGCAATGCCCTGAATCATATCAGGACTCCCGTGGAGGGCGGCTTAGTCAAGCCGGTATATTACCGTCCCTTCAACCCCGACCTGCCTCTGGGACGGGATGCATTACGGGGAACTCGATTTCTACTAGCCAGTTATTATAAGGCCCCTGGTGATCCCAAAGCAGGTTGGGTAATTCGCCCGGTCCACTAGATTTTTGTACCCGATAAAGGAGTGTGTTATGAAATCTCATCTCAGCATCCTGGTCATCATCAGTATTGGAATTTTTTTCTTTTCCATCATGGAAGGTGGGACTTACTATCTCATTTCATCTCACATCCTGGAGAAGGAACTACGTACGGGGCAATACAAAGAATATAATACCAAGGTGAAGCGCATCAAAGAAGTGATTACCAACAGGATGCTTTTACTGGATGAAAGCATGCGGGAGCAAGTGAAAGAGTATATTCTCGTTAATAGTTTGGTGGATATGAATACCAGGCGTCAGTTTCTCACCAATGCCGTGAATGAGATCAAAATCCCTCGCTTTGAACATGTTGATATTAGTTATCACAAATATAATTTTAAGTTGCTGCGAGCCAATACGAAGGATTGGGAGAAAAGAAACGGGGATTTGTTTCAAGGCAAACTTTCCCCTCAAAACATGGTGCTCCACATCAAAGAAAAAAAAGTTCTGAAGCACTTCGTGGGCACTAAGGAAATCTTTGCTATGCCTATTATTTATAATGGCAGAGGGCAAGGTATGCTGGTTGCCATTGCTGATTGGCAGCCCCTCTGGCAGGAGCTTTTCGCGGAACTCGAAATTGCTCTTTGCCTTCTTTATGAGGGCAAACCTATCGCCTTTACAGGAGATATAGAGGCAATGGGACAACTCATTGAATCGGAAATTGATATTTTTCCCGGCTTAGAGCTCAAAGCGAAGGTATTGGAAAGCAAGGTTCAAGAAACGGTCTTTAGTGTCCAAAAACAGATCATCATGGCAAACTTATTAGCTTTCCTAGTCCTACTGTGTATCGGCATCCTGTTCACCAAGTGGCTGACTGGCCCCCTTATCCAGCTACAAAAGGCAGTTTCCAAAATCCGACAGGGAGAGGATGTGGACAGTCTTCCTTTGCAGCAAGGCAGTAAAGAAGTAGTGCATCTGGCACAGACTTTCAAAGAGATGATGCGACGACTCAATCAAACCTATCACGAGCTGGAGGAAGAAAAGGAAAAACGAGTTCAACAAGCATATCTGTCTGGAATCGCGGAAAATGCCATTGGTATCTTACATAATATCGGCAATGGAATCACTCCCATGGTGGTAAGTGTGGCGGAATTTCGTCAACTCACGAACCTGCGGCGTCTGAGTACTTATTTTGGGAAGTTACAACAAACACTGTCCACCCATCAAGATAGTAAAGACTTGGGCATCTACCTGGCGGAAGATCCCAAAGGCACGCAGATGTTGGACTTTTTTATCAAGCTAAACGCACAACTGGGAGACTCTATTCAGGAATTGGATGATACCGCAGCTGGCATTGATGAACAGTTGAAACACATTGCGGGCATCATTCGCTTGCAGCAAAAATATGCCAACTTTAAGGCAGAAGCAGAGACCGTTTATATTGGTACCGTGATGGCGGATGTGCTCAAGATGACTAGAGACATGCTCAACAAACGAGGCATTG
The DNA here is from genome assembly GCA_002401295.1 of SAR324 cluster bacterium. Lineage (GTDB taxonomy): Bacteria > SAR324 > SAR324 > XYD2-FULL-50-16 > XYD2-FULL-50-16. The sequence goes on from NVSR01000025.1 coordinate 6,676, forward strand.
CCGTCATTCAGCATATTCCCCGCAATCTCCCCCCCATGAGAACGGATAAAAACAAACTGGTTCAAGTCATGCAGAATCTGGTGAAAAATACGATTGAAAGCATTGACGAGCAATGGAAATTAACCCCCAGCATGCACAAAAAAATAGAAATCGGCGTGGTTTATGAGGAAAATATGATCAAAGTATCCATCCAGGACAATGGCATCGGTGTCACCAAGGAAACAGCCATGAACGCATTCAACTTTGGCTTCTCGACCAAGGAGAATGGTTCCGGTTTTGGCCTCCATGATTGTGCCAATTTCATTAAGGCTCAAAATGGTGAAATCTCTTTGGAGCCCGGGGAGCAGCAAGGAGCAGTGCTTCGATTTTCTTTACCTGTACAAGCCCAAGTGGAGAGTATCAGTCATGGCTAGAATCCTGATTGTTGATGATGAGCAAAGGTTACACACAGCTTATCGGAAAATTTTATGTGCTAAAAATACTTTAAGCCACCTTGATAATGAAGCACTCGACTTATTTGCCTTAGAACCTCCCTCTACTGCGGACAAAGAGTCAACCAGCCATAGGCTGGACTCGGCGTTTTATGGTGAGGAAGCCTTGGATAAAGTCAGTGACGCTTTGAGGGAAGATAAGCCCTATTCCATGGTTTTCATGGATATACGCATGCCACCAGGTATGGATGGCATTGAAGCAAGCCAACAGCTTTGGCAGATTGATCCCTGCTTGCACATTGCTATTTGTACCGCCTTTGCTGACTACTCCGCAGAGGAAATTAGAAGAGAGCTCCGCGATCATCGTGATCAGTTCCTGATCCTTAAAAAACCTTTCATACCGATCGTCATTGAAACCGTCGCAACTATGTTGACCAGCTCCAATACTCTCAAGTTCTCTCTGGAGCAGCAGCTCAAAAAGAAATCGCAAGAAGCTGAGGAGTTTAGACAACGCCTGGAGGCCGTTCAAGAACTAAGTGATTTCACCGATCAAGTGAACAACGATCTGTTTTCTCATCTCCACCATGAATTAAGAACAGCCCTCTACGCGGTGTTAGGATATACGGAGATCCTCTTGCAAGATAGAGTGCTGACCGAGGATCAACAGCAAATGCTGGATACTGTATTCAACCGCAGCAGCTATCTATTGGGATTAGTCAGAGATATGATTGATCCGACTAAAGCGAGAACAGAAAAACTGGAACTCAAGAGTTGGGAACCCACTGACGAACCCATTGAATAAACGGCCCCTCAGATTCCTTCGGGATAACACACTGGAAGTTATAATTCTCGAGTCCAATAGAATTTATTCACTAAGGCCTGAATGAGTTTAAATCAAGATTTAAAATTGGGAGCATATTGGAATTCACTAGGTTTTTTTATCCGCTTTTGGATTGGCCTTTTCAGTTCTATCCTTTTTGTTCGCTTATTGGGGCAAGAGGATTACGGAATCGTTACCTTCATCTTGGGCTGTACTTCGCTGGGAAGTATTCTGGTTAATCTAGGATTTGGCACAATTATCACAAAATACATTGCAGAACAAAGGGCTAATGGAGTTAAGAGTCAACTATTCTCACTACTCTATCAAACCACCCTGCTCAGAGCAGGAGTCATAGGAATCATCACCGTGACCCTCTTTTTTTCCAAAGACCTGACCGCTTATTTCCACAAACCCTTCCTGGCCCCCTATCTTTATTTTATCCCTCTTCTGCTCATCAGTACTTATTTTCAAGGAACCTTCAAAACTATCCTGAGCAGTTATTATGAACAGAAGTTTATCAACAGCTGTTTAATTCTGGAGATGATCATTAAGTTAGGTTTAGTACTGCTTGCCCTATATTGGGATCTCAGAATCATGGGTTTTTTACTGGCCATTCTGCTAGCAGAATTAATTTCAGGTACACAATTATTACAGCGCACGAGAAAAAAAGTTTTTTCAGTTCTCCAGCGGAGTTCAACACCTTTTCCTTTACGGAGCAAGCTTTCCCTTGCAGGCCATGCTTTCGGTGTGACCCTCTCGATTCGGCTTTTGGGAAGAGAATCGGATATTTTCTTACTCGGTATTCTTCATCATGATATCAGGCAAGTTGCTATCTACGCGGTCGTATTTGGATTACCTAACATGACTTTTGAACTTTTTCGCAGTGCACTGGGGGGGGGATTGGGGCTCACTATTTTCACGGAACAAGTAGAGGGGCATCAGATTCAAGCCTTGCGAGCTACCTATAAAAAAATTCTGCATCTTTTTTCTATCTTTTTATTTCCTACAATGATTGGGGGCATATTGGTGGGCGGGGATTTAGCCACCTTAATGTATGGATCCGAATATCAAGGCTTGTCCTTGCTCATCGGTATTTTATTTTTTGCCTTGGGTATTGCTTCCATCAACGCGGTACTGACGGATTTACTCTTTGCCCTGGACCGGGGTAAAGCATTGATGAAACTTCAATTAGGGGCAGGCATCTCTAACCTGCTCATCAATATCATGGTGATTCCCCAATATGGAGCCCTGGGTGTGGCCGTAACCACTGCTTTGATCAATACGGCTTTTACACTGACCGGAATGTTATTGGTACATAAAATTATTCAACCAACTTACCCCTTCCAAAGTTGGTTTCGCTACCTGCTCATCTCCTTGATCATGGGTGGCTGTGTCTATTTTTTTCCTTTTGCTTTCTATTGGAAAATTATCATGGGCATGCTTGTTTATGGACTCTTGTTTATCCTCCAGGCTCTTTGTTCTGAGGATCGAGTGTGGCTGGCACTGGTCTGGCGGTGGATCCTGGAGTATCGTCAAAAATTTTTTTCCCTTTCATCCTGAGGGTATCAGCTGGTTTCACCCTCCTGATCTTGTAGGTAAAAACTGTATCCACGATACAAGGCGGCGGCTAAAATCCAGAGGTAAGCGATCATCTGACGATCATAAAGGCGGGTTCCACTCATATTAACCAGAACCAGGCTGATGATGGCGCCTAAAAACCCCACAGCCACTCCTTTCCAATAGGGATCCTTTGACTCACAAAATATTTTCAAGGAAAACCGAAAAATCGCTACCAGCAAAAATACAAAAGCCAGCAGTCCGGTGATGCCCGCATTCACCAGGATATTCAAGAAACCATTGTGAACTGCCATGCCACTACTACCATGAGCTTTGGCTGCCTCATCTTCAAATTTTTCTATTTTAATGTACCGAAAGCTAAAAAACCCCTGTCCTATCCATGGTTTTTCCCGAATCAAATAAAAGGCTTTTGACCAGGCGATCAGGCGAGCGTGAATTGAAGGATCCACCTGCTCCCCATAAGGCCCTTCCACCGAACTTTGGCTGAAACGTTTGCGAATATTGCCCGAAGAAAAAGCAATGCCAGCAATCAAGCACAGGACTACTACTTTTCTGGCATTCACTTTTGAGAGTACAGCTATAATCATACAGGCTAATCCCGTAGATGCCATGCCTCCCCGAGAATAGGTCACCACAACAGCGACAAGCCCTATGCCCGCAGTAACGGCAAAGAACAACCGCCATTTCTGCTCCGGCAAGTGACTCAAAGCCAAGCCCACAGCAAAAGGCACATAATAGCTAAAAAAGCTGGCTGAATAGTTGGCAGTATTAAATAGACCGGAAGCCCGCTCCAAATTATCAGCTCTAGTTACTGCCAACATACTCATATAATCGCGGATATTTTGCAGACCAGCAAACAGCAACATTAACATCACCCAAAAAATTACCTGCTTGGCTTCTTTTTGGGTGCGAACCCCTTTCAAGCAAAAAAAGTAAAATAGAATCCATTGCAACCATTGCTGGAAGATTGGAAAAATCGTGTCTTTCAAAACTGTTACAGGAACCACAAAGTAGGACTGCACAAAGGAAATCGAGAAGGAGAGTACCACAAAAAAGATGGGCAAATTTAGTGGAGAATAGATTAAGAGTCGCTCCGAGTAAGTCGCGCAGCGTAGTAAAACGATTCCCACATAAGAAATCCAAAGTACATTGAAGGGATTCACATAAGAAATATTAATCGCCGCAATCAAACTCTCAAAATTAAAGGGAATGACGACAATGATAGCTCCCAGAATAATGTGATAATCCCGCAGAAGAATCTTGATGTAGAGGATAAGTCCCAGCAGTAAAAAGACAGGTACGCTGACCATAGGATAGTGGGGAATCGCAATCCCCAAGGTAGCGGAGATTCCCCCAAAGAGTAAAAACTGTAAAAAGAGGCTGAGATAATGACTGAAGACACTCATCTTAGTTCAATCTTAGTGCAATATTATTCCCCAGTTAAGGGGGAGAACTCAGGGGATATTTTTCAGTTAAAATAAAATATTTTTAATTGTCACTAAAAGAATCTTGATATCCAACAAACAAACTCGAAGTGGTCCCAGCTGGGATAATAGGATGCCGTAGGTATGATCAGCAATCAACTTGTTCGCCGTTTTCCTCAAGCTTTCATCATGTTCCCGCCTCATTTGCGCAATACCTGTAATGCCCGGCTTGAGATGCATGTATCTTTCCCCGTAAAAAGGATAGCGTTCACTGAGTTCCCGCAAAAATTCCGGCCTTTCTGGACGAGGCCCGATCAGACTCATTTCTCCCTTTAGTACCAGGAAAAATTGAGGGAATTCATCAAGATGAGCTTTCCTCAAAAAATTGCCGATGGGGGTCACACGAGGATCTTTTTGTCCTTTACCTTCCTGAGCCCAGATGGGGCCTGTGATGGCTTCGGCATTCACTTTCATACTACGGAATTTGATCAAGTTGAAAATTTTTCCATCCTTTCCAATACGCTGTTGCCTAAAAAAAACAGGTCCGGAAGATGTCAGTTTTACCGCAATCCCAGTTAACAAGATTACCCAACTCAACAATATCAGGGCAACCAGAGCTCCTACAACATCTAGAATTCGTTTCGCAAGCAAGACCCGAGGAGCCAACTGCGTGATCATGATGGTTGTAGGAAGCTCTGTTATACCCCTACTTTTCCCCTCCTGGGGGAGACGCAAAATTGGATTTTCAGACTGTTTCATAAATAATTTTAGTAATCAAGAAAAACATATAACTCACGAGTATTTGATTAAGAGTAGTATTTCCATTTTCTACGCCAAAGCACTTATCAAGGTATTTTCCTAGTAAAAGTAATAATAATTTTAACAGCTTATTGAATAGGGCTTCCTCCCTGGTATTTAGACAAAGAGTATCTCAAGGAGGATAAACTGTTCCATTATTAAACATACGATTAATAATGGAACACTCACACGCCCCCCCTTCTTCTACGGGTTCTTAATTCTTTTACAGGCATCACTAAATAATCACTCAAATAAACCAGATAACTAAGTCTATTCAATTCTCTTTTACCAATCTATAGAAAAAAGGAGAACTCCCTGCAATGAAGGGCTAAGGATAGATGAACCCTGGTATTAGAGGACTCTTTCCAAGTCCTTCAGCTCTATTATCGGGATGGAAAAGTATGGGAGTCGGGGGTTTGCAAAATGAATCACCAGGTTAGGGGAAATATAAATCGGGACCGTTCATTTTCCAGTTACTAGTTTTTACCCAGACACTAACTACTTTTGCTGAAATATGAACGGTACAAATAAACCATAGGAGTAAGGGTGAAGGGGACTATAAACAAATGTTTACTGTTAATTCTATTCATAATTTTTTCTGTGAGTTGCAAGAGCAGTAAAGATGAAGAGAAAGGGAGCACTCCACCAGAAGCAGTGGAACCAGATGGAATAATTACAGAACAGGGTCTTGGATTGGAAGGGGTAACAATCTCAGATGACTTTAATTTTTCCTCCCAGAAAAAGATAGGGGTACACATCACTGTTTATACTCCTTTGGGAACCTTACAGAAAAATGCATTGGTTCAGGTTTTCACCGCAAAGATGGAGAGTTCTCTGAAACCAACGAAAGATAGTGCTTTGCAAGTCCCCACTAAACTCATTGCGACGGGAAGAACAAACGCTCAGGGAGTCTACCAAAACCAACTATTGGTTGCTGCTCCCATCAAAGAGCTAACTGTCATTGTTGGTGCCTTTGGCATCCCCAATCGAAAAACACTGTTACTTTCCAAAAATTTAACGATCCAAGCAATTTTCAAAAAATAGGAGAAAAGCATGTTCCGAAAAATTTTTCTTGGTCTTTTCTTCTGCATTTTTACAATGAGCGTCTCTGGGGAGAATCACCAGGAATGGCAGTTGAATCTGTCGAATTTTGATGGGTCTGGTAAACCGCTTAATTTAGTGACTCCACCTGTATTTAGTAGTGATTTTTACTCCGATCTAGTTGCAGCATTACCGGAAATGAACAACATGGTCTACCTGCATCCGGAGTATTTTACCGTTGAAAATACCACCATTAACCTGCTTCACAATGCGAATGAAGTCAAAGTAACCTTTTTGCATGAGGGAGCCGGATACCGAAATATGCTGGGTTATGTCGCTTACCAGAATGGCAACGAACCTCAAACCGTGGCTGATTTGAAAGCGAATGGTGTGTTTCTTTTCCCGAATGCTTCTTTATCCGGGTCGGGAGGCAGTTTATCCTTCGGTGATACTGTTTCTCTAGGGGACTTCCCTCAAAATACAAAGCTACTTTTCTTCATTGTTTCCAATGGCTGGAATAATGGTAGCATTCAAGATACCGATTGGATTTTCACCACAGATATGACCGTCAATCCAGAGGACCCTACAATCAAAATGAATAATATCCCCATCACCCAACATGTAGCCATGTTATGGCATAGTGACAGCAAGCTCTTAGTGATGGGATTTGAGGATATTTTCCGTACAGGTGGTGACCATGATTTCAATGATGTTATGTTTACAGTCTCCTCAACACCCAGTGACGCGATCCAATCTACAAATTTTGTCGTCATGCCGGAAGCAGGGGAAAGTAACAATCAAAGCCACCATTATTCCCCCGCAATGGATACCTTGGGTATTCTAGCCTATGAGGATCTTTGGCCACAGAAAGGAGACTTCGACTTCAATGATGTCGTCGTAAATTATTATATCATTGAAACCAGAGAAGACAATAAAGTCATAAAAGTTCAATATGATATGATCCCTCAGGCGATGGGTGCATCCTTCTCCAATTCGTTTCGCCTCAGATGGGATGTACCCATCAGCAAGATTAAGTCCGTCAAAAAAACTTTCAAGAGTGAAATCTGGAATATGACAGCTCGGGAAGATAACGGGGGGAGTATTATTGAATTCATTGACAGTGTAAAAGGAGCAATCCTCCCACCCTCTGGTTATAAGATGTCAAATACCATTGCCGGCAGCCCTCTGGTTCTGGGAGAAAAAGTGACCATGATCATTGAGTTCACCGAACCTATCTCCCCCTCTACCCTGGGAGATCCTCCTTACAATAGTTATATTGCTCGTGGTGATGGTTTAGGCGGTCTCATCGAGGTTCATCTTCCCAATCAGGCCCCCAGTAGTGAGGCAACACTAAGCTACTTTGGTACAGGCGATGATGATTCCATTCCCAATGAAGGTCGTTATTATAAAACATCCGGAAACTTACCATGGGCGATATCAATTCCTAATCCATGGAATAATCCCTTAGAAAAAACAACTATCCATCAAGGGTATCCTTTGATCGTACCTTGGGCGGCCAGCAATGGCGTTGATAACGATAATTGGTATCAAGCAGGTGTAGATAACACCTACCTTTATTTGCGATAATTTTTCTCTCCTCGGGGCAGGGCTTCCCTTAAGCCTGCCCTCCACTCTTCAGGATTTTTTAATGATTGCATTCGAGAGAAAAACAATTACCCAGACACTATTATTCCTTTGCTTCTGCTTGCTGCCCATAACGTCGACCCAGGCCTATCAAAAGAGAAGCCCTAGTCCCCCCATTAGTTTGGATGATTTTGTTCTGGTCCAAGGAGGCTGTTTTGATATGGGCGATACCTTTGAAGAAGGCTACCAGGATGAACTGCCAGTTCATCAGGTATGTCTAGATGATTATTATCTCTCAAAATACGAAATCACCAGAGCACAGTGGAGAAAAATCTTTCCTCTATTAAAGAAATGGAGAGGTTATTCGGAGCGCTTGCCCATCACGGGCATTAACTGGAAGCGGGTTCAAAACTTCATCAAAAGGCTGAATCAAATCACCCATCAAAACTTTCGTCTGCCTACGGAAGCAGAGTGGGAGTATGCCTGCAGGGAAGGTGGGAAAGTAGTTCGTTTCGGAAATGGTAAAAACTTTGCAGATCCACGGGAGATAAATTTTGATGCCAGTCCGGGTTTTCAACAGGTTTATTCCGGCCTTGGCAATTCTCTCAAAAGAAATTTACCTGTTGGAAGTTACCCTGCTAATGCTTTGGGCCTTTATGATATGAGCGGTAACGCCAGAGAGTGGGTCATGGATAGTTATTCTGAGATGGCCTACCACTACCACCAAAAAGAAAACCCCTTTTACTTGGATGATAGCCACAATAAAATTGTCCGTGATGGTCGGGGAGATAACGATGCCCAAGGCATTCGTTGCACTCATCGTCTGAAAGCAGCCCAAGGTTTGGATGACGCACGCCTTGGATTTCGCCTGGCTTTGAGTGTTCAAGCAGCTTCCTCAGCATCGATGAAGAACCTTAGATTATCCATTGCAGGATTAAAAAGTAAGAAAAATCAATATTAGTAAGACCGTGGGTCAGGTCTTCCACAAATCCAGTTTCAATAAACAAGTCAGAGTCGACTTGCCATCGAATCGCCGTAGTGAATTCATTACTATCTTCACCCATTGCTTCTCTGGGATCCTTTTGAAAAATACTGGAATAATTTAAATCTTGAAGAATCAGTTCAAAGTTATCGAATTTTCGATTGATTCCAAAAAATAAAAACGTTAGTTGATCCGATGTATTTTCAAAATAGGGTGTGTCGATTCTGGTTTGTGACAGAGCCAGGTGGAAAGCCCAATCCTGCTTAAAGGCGGAGGCATACAAGGTGATATTAAAATCATCAAAATCCCGATGTTTCCGCTGGTTCATACTGTCCACTTCATTCAGCTGCTTCCAGAAATATTCATCATTAAAATTTGAAGCGAGCTTAAGTGAGACTACATATTGATCATTCTTATTATAAAGTAATAGTTTTAATGCAACGGTCTCAGCCATTTTATGAAAGGAGGTGGATTCTAATAGTTGGAAGACCGCTTCATCCCGCTCATTATCCCACAAATAAACCTCCAGATTGTCATAGTCACTCCACTCTCGCCCACCATTGTTAATAGCCGTATTTTTATGAAAATTTTCAATCGTGCGATCCATATTGCCTCCCGAAAAGCTAATACTTCGATAGGCATATTGAACTTCAAGAAAATCGCTGATTCCCCAAAATAATTGAACATTACGTTGTGTAACTTCTCCATCAAATAAAACAGAGTAGCCTTCCGACTTACAATTCCAGGACTCTTTAGTCTTTTTTTTATTATGACAGAGTTTAAATTGCCCGGAGTCCCATTCTTCCCGTTCACGCTCGCGTATGAAAGAGTTGATACTGTACCCGAATGTATTTGTCTGAGAAGATAAAAAAAAGATGGAAAAAGTCCCTTTTTTCAAAGTTTTAGCAGACTCCGGTTCAAACAAAGTGTAGAAAAACTGGAAGGGATATTGAGGGCCAATGCGAACGGGTATTTTAAACTTTGAGTCGCCACCAGAAGCATTTACCGGCCAGGCAAATAAAAAAAACAAAATTATAAGACCATAAAACTTGCTCACTTTGATTTCCTCTTCCCTTTTTTCCCCTTTCCTGATTTTTGCAACTCAGCCTTCTTTTTTCTGGCTTCTGCTCGCACCAACTCCACGGCTCGAACTCCATGGAGTATACCCTCTTCTTCAAACTTAGCAGGCCTATTCCAACTCGTCTCTCCTTCTAAACGCAACCAAGTCGCATGTTTGGCGACCAATAAACAGACATTAGGCCACATTAGTTCAGGGGAAGCAAAAGTACAAAAATGCCCCAACCAACTTAGTTTTGCCTCAACTCTTTTTTTCTTCATTTTGCTGGTTTTCTAAAATAGATTTGGATTCCTGAGGTTAATTGGACAATTCTACTGATGGAATTTAGAGGTTCTTACTGTAAAACCAGCTCTAATACCATCAAAATCAAGACGAATTTAGTGATAAAAGAGGTGAGAATATATCAGGAGCTAAATGGAAGCAAACCATTTTTTATAGTCACTGTTTATGTTCAGTCAAGTAAATACATAAATTAATTAATTACTGTACTTGCTAATTAAACCAATCATTGTAAACTATTCAATTAGCTAAAATTATAAGCTTTTACCTACTTTCTCAGCCAAAGGGAGAGATTTTAGAACGAGCTGATTTTAAAAAAGATCCCTCCTTTTACTGGTCACAATTCAGTGCTCTTGTCTTATTCCAAATGCTGAATCACAATCAGCAAGGACGGAGGTTCCTCAAAACTCATGAATTAAAAATCAAAAGCCCTAATTTTCACTCTGTAAAAGCAKACTTATTAGTATGTAATTAAAGGTAATTTTATTTTTATTGGAGTTTATATTTTTTGGCTGGCGACTTTTTTTAGGGAAGGTTTTATAATTTCCCAGACCATCTGAATGATGCTCATCTTTTAATCTTCAGAGTTCAGGACTTTCTAGTTTTTCAGCGGTGCATTCCCCCACGGAAGGATGGGATTATTTCAAAGTCCCTCAGGTAGTTACAACTATAAATAGGAGCAATACCATGCGCAAACATTCCTCATACATTGGGCGGACACTAGCTGGCCGATATGAAGTCAGGCAGTTACTGGGRGAAGGTGCCATGGGGCAAGTCTTTGCAGTCTGGGACCAAAAAACTCAACGAGAGCGGGCTCTCAAGCTGATTGATGTGCATAAAAAAAAGCTGCCCCTGGAAGCCGTGATGCGCTTTAAATCTGAAGCTACCATCCTCAAAAACTTAAAACATCCCTCTATTATCAAATATATCGACTTTTTCCAGGAAGGGGATATCTATGGGCTGGTGATGGAATACAGCCTTGTTTCCAACCTGAAACAATACCTGCGAGAACATGAAAAACTGACAGCCCAGCAGGTGCTGCCACTCTTAAAAAATTTAGCTGAGGCACTGGCTTTTATTCATGAACAGGGACTAGTTCACCTGGACCTAAAGTCTTCCAATATCCTCTTAAAAGAGGAGCTGAATGACCTATTTTCTGTAAAAATTGTAGATTTTGGTTTCTCCCAATTAATCGGTACTTCCGGTAGTCAGCAAGGAGGAACCCTCTCCTACATGGCACCGGAACAGACAGGCATCCTGCATAAGACCATTGATCACCGGGCTGACCTATATGCCTTAGGCATTATTGCCTATGAAGCCTTAGTAGGGCGAGTTCCCTTCAAAGATCCCGATCCAGCAATCCTGATCTACCAGCACATTGCCCAGGCTCCTCAGAAACCGAAAGAGTTGCAACCTCAAATCCCTATCCTCCTGGAACGGATTATCTTAAAGCTTTTAAATAAAGACCCCGATGATCGCTATCGTACCACCAATGGTTTGCTCAATGATCTCAAGAAATATCTCCGTCTGAGCAAACGACAAGGTTCTCTGGAAATTGATTTCCTTTTAGGGGAAGAGGATCATTGGGATAGCTTTCCTCCTACCAATCCCTTTGTAGGTAGAGAAAAGGAACAAAAAGCAATCCAAAAAATTCTCCAGCAGACGGCAAATCTCTCTAACTCGGGCCAACTCTCACGGAAGAATTCGCTGATCAGCCCCCAAAGCACGGTGAAGGCCTTACGGGGGCAGCATAATATAGTTCTGCTGGAAGGCAACCAAGGCATCGGCAAGTCTATGCTACTCAAAAGGTTATATAATGATCTTCAGAAGCAGCAAGGCAGTACTCTCTTTTATAAGGCCAGGAAAGAAGAGTTTGAGACGCCTCTGAAAACAATCAAATCATTATTAGAGAGCTTTTCCCTGCCCATCTATAACTTGCCCCCAGACGCTCAAGCACAAGCTATTGCCTATTTGAGGCAAAAATTTGGCCGTCGTTTTTCGATTGTAGTGGAAATGTTTCCTAACTTGGAACTCGACTCCGATGAGGACGTTTTGAGGGATCAAGATTTTACCCTGATGGATTATCATGAAGTCATTATTGAGCTTTTCAAAATCATCGCTGAAAAACACGGCCGTTTGGTAATTTTTGTGGATGATCTGCAAAATGTAGAGCAATCCAGCTGGGATCTCTTTTTCAAATTCTCCAGTGTAGGGAAAGATCTGCCAGTATTGTTTCTTTTTACCTATAACCATGAGGAACTGACTCCGGTACGTCGTCAGGAGCTGGCTCAAAGCATGAATTTGTCCCATTTACATCACTTTCATCTGCCAGCATTATCAACTTCTGAATTTTCCGAACTCTTTCAAAAATTATTCTCCAGTAAATTTTATGACTATCCGGGATTATTGGAGCCTATCTATTCCGCTACACAAGGCAGTCCTAAACTTTTGAGAATGTTATTACAAAAACTGATTGACCATCATCAGATTTTTTATAAGAAACAGGCCTGGTTTTATAAAAAAGAAGAAACCTTCCTTTATATTCGTAGTTTTGAACATGAACAAACGGTTGAAACTAACCTGGTGGACTGGTCACCTACGGAAAGACAAGTTTTGCAACGAGCTGCCATTTTCCAACGTGCCTTCACTTGGGAAGCACTGCGGAATTTATTGCCTGAGCAACCTGCCCTGGAGGTGGCCAACCAGGAACTACTACAAATCCTGGACGATGCAGTCAGAATGGGCATCCTGTCGGTTGACCGCAAGATGCTCTACACTTATCGTAGTCATCATTTAAGACATAGCTTATTATCTGAAATAACTGAAAAATCACGTCACTTATTGCACCAAAATATTGCTGCTTTTTTAGAGAGGTATTTATTGCCGGAGGCCCCGGAAGCGGTTTATGACATCGCTTATCACATCGGCAATAGTGGTGATCAACTGCAAGCCCTGAAGTATCACATCAGGGCTGCGGAACTGACGGAAAATGAACGTTTCAATGACCGTCAGGCGGAGTATTATTATCGCCAAGCCCTATTGAATCTGAAAAAAATTCCTCTCGATGGGGTCACAGCGGAACTCCAGTTTAGGGTCAGGTTTCATTCTATCAGACATACCTTCGCCTTCAGCCAGGAGTATGATGAGCTTTGGGCAGAGCATCTGGCCTTAGAAGCCTGGATTCAGGGTAATAAAAAACATCACATGCAGTTCCTGTATTTGAAAGCTATTCTCTGTTTCAGCCGGGGAATGAAACCGGAAATGCTGCAGCACCTGGAACAAGTCCTCCAAATGGGCACAGAGTCGGAAGATGGGGAATTGGTACTGGATGCCTGCATCTTTCTGGGAAGTGTAGTGAGTGATAAAAGTTACTCCCAAAGGGTGGCCTTACTGCTGCGTGGTATTGAAATGGCGATAGAGCATAAAAAACATTACAAAGTGATTGAATCTTTTAATGTTCTCAGCATTTTACTATCTTATTTAGGACGTTTTCAGGAAGCGGAACAGCTCTTGGATAAATATCTTTCCCAAGTCTCCCTGAAAAGTGAAGAGGAAGCTGCAACCGCCCGACTCTGGCCACAGATCTCCTTAGAACGCAATCGTGGCAATTACCAACTCGCTCTGGAGTATTCTAAAAAATTACAGCCTTATATAGAAACCGTCGGACCGGTGATACGAGATTTTCATAAAACGAATCTGGCAATCAGTTATGGCATGACGGGACAATATAAGGAGTCCCTGCAACTTTTTGATGAATTATTGCAAGGGGTGAATCATGCAAAACAACGTATTGCAATTTTACCCATCCTCTTGGGGCGAGTGGAGTTGGCTTTGAAAATGGATGATCCAGAGATGGCCTTGAGCTTTTTAGAGCAGTCCCATGAACCACGAAGATTACGCCCAGATCCCTACATGGACGTGCTTTTTCTGATTTACACCAGTGATGCTTACACCCGCCTGCAAGAGTTTTCCGAAGCAACTTTGGTCTTGGAAGAAGCGGCTGCAGTGGTGGATCGATTGGACTCCCCCTTATTAGCCTGCCACTGGGAATTTTTTCAAGCCAAGTCAGGCTGGTTCAAGAATTGGGAAGAGCATTTTTTGGAGCAAGGACAAAAGGCCCTGGATGATTTACTGGAAATGGGAGCCACTGGTATTTATGAACAATATCAGGAAGATTATATTACTTGGTCCCTGCATGGCACCAAAACTCTGTCTACGTCATCAAGCAGTCACTATTCGGATCGAACTAACTTTTTCAAGCTATTCCAGATCAACAGTAAAATCACCGCCACTTTAGAGGTGGAAGAACTGTTCGAAGCAGTCCTGGAAGGAGCAATGCAGATCGTGGGAGCCAGACAGGGTTACTTATTTACTTGTTCTTGCAGTGATGGAGTTTTATCAAATGAAGAAAACTCCAATCCCTGTTTACGCCTGACTCGCGATTCTCAAGGCCAGCCCATTGACCCGGAACAATATGTTTTCAGCCAAACCATTATCGGGGCGGTGTACCAAAACAAGGAGACTATTGTTACCCGCGACGTATGCCATGAAAAGCGTTGGGAAGACAGCAAAAGTATTTTTGAACATCAGCTACGTTCTATTCTAGCTGTGCCCATTTTATTGCAAGGAAGCATCAAGGGCTTAATTTACCTGGATAACCATCAGGCAACTTCCGTCTTTTCTCTACAAGATAAAGAAATTGCTAATATTTTTGCGACACAGGTAGCCATTGCTCTCAACAATGCGGAAAATCATGAACGGCAAAACAGTATCTTGCAGGAAAAGGAACGACTTTCCTTAGAAATTCATGAATATAACCGAACTCTAGAGCAAAAGGTCGTCGCACGAACCAATGAGCTGCAAGACCTCAATCGCAACCTGGAGAAACGGGTGCAGGCAGAGCTGGACGCTCGACTCAGGCAGGAACAATTATTGATCCAACACTCAAAAATGGCTGCTATGGGCGAAATGATCGGCATGATTGCTCATCAGTGGAGACAGCCCTTATCGTCCATCAGTACGATAACAGGCAACCTGCAGGTCTTAATCGAGCTGGATATGATTAATAAGGATGATTTTACCCACTCCTTAAGTACGGTGAATGACCAGGTTCAATTCCTCTCCAATACAATCAATGATTTTCGTAACTTTTTCAGCCCTAAGAAAAAAGCGGAGAAGATTCGACTGGATGAAGTGCTTCAACGGACGATGAAGTTAATCGGTAAATCAATGGATAGTAAGGGTATTGAAGTGACGGAGGAGTTGGTTTTCTCCACTCCCATCCACACTTATGCCAATGAACTAATGCAGGTTTTTCTCAACATCCTCAAAAACTCTCAGGATGTGATTGAGGAAAAAAAGATGTCCCATGGCAGCATTCGTATCAAAGGCTGGGAGACGGAGCAGCATCAAATTGTGGAGATTTCCGATAATGCCGGGGGAATTGATCAGGATATCATGGAGAAAATTTTCGAACCCTATTTTTCTACAAAGGATGAGAAAACTGGGACAGGATTGGGTTTATACATGTCAAAAATGATCGTAGAGAAGCACTGTAAAGGAGAGCTGACAGTGCGTAATATTGCTGAAGGAGCCTGTTTCCGCATACAAATGTGCAAACAGCCACAACAGGATGATGCCACTACCCTTCCTAATCAGATAGAAGACGATTTACAGGCGGCACTCAACCAAATTTCTTGAACTTTTTTTCAAATTTACGGATTTTTTTATAATAGTACTTGGGGTTATGACTACCGCAACGTGGAATAGCGGAGAACTTGAAACCTTTCTTGGCAAAGAGTTTCCCCTTCCTCCTGCCACATAGATGAATAACGGCAGCTAGCTGCTGCTTTTGACTTTTTGTCGGATGAACCTTGTAACGCACTACGATTTGATCGACATAATACTGCAGACGAGCAGAGGTCATTTCAATGGCATTGGAAGGAGATATTCTACTGTAAAACTGATTAAACCAGCAGGACTCCAGGTTCAAGAAATTATCATTCAATACCACTTTCCCCTGGTGTACACAAAAACGTTTTGCATCCTCAAAAGTAGCATCCGTATATTGCAACATACCCGTTGCGCTGGAGGCTGGAGAGTAGATTCTGGTGATATTTGTAGTCCAGCGCCAGCGCCAGCCCGAGACAGCAAAGGCATTGCCACTACTCTCTACCTGTGCCATTCCAGCGAGAAATTCAGGAGTCATCACCTCAGTCGCATGGGACTGAAAAAGATCCTCATAGGCTTCCCACGTTGATTGGGGGCTCTTATAAAAATGGCCGGACACCAGATTCACAATTTCCAAGGGCTTGTTGATCACCTGATAAACCCAATTCGTCCCCAGAAGAATTAGGATTAGAGCAACAAACCGAAATATCCACTTGATCATATAGACATCTTGACAAAGAGTTATTGTTAAGAGAGTGTACACTTGTTCTCTTTTTGTACTATCTATTTTTTTTCCAGGAATAATATTCCCATGTGGCGACATGAGAAGAAGTCTACCTGAATCATTGTAAAACAGCCCTTAAGGCGAAAATCTACTAATTTAAAATCACTACAATCAGGAAAAATTTAAGATTTCTTAGTTTTAATACTGTATAGTGGCCAGTAAATTGCACAGTACCTTATAAGAGAGCAATTATCATTAAGTCATAGACTTATATAAATAGTGTCCCTGAAGGGAAATCAATACAAGGAGAAGAGGATGAAAGCTTCACCAAAGCAACGGTTAGTAGTGATAGGCATTCGGCGCAAAGGCGAGCGAAGTTTCAAGATTCAATCAACACTCAAATGTCATGTGTTAAAAAAAGAAATCTCTGCTTTGTCACGCCCTGCTTGATTCTCGATGTCTGAGTCCTCAGAGTGATCGAACGCGGGAGCTTATTCCAAAACGTATTTCATGGGGTTCACATATTGATCCCGTACCAGCACCTCATAATGTAAATGACTGGCTGTACTTCTTCCCGTATTCCCCATCCTGGCAATTAAATCTCCTCGTTTTACCTGTTGCCCTACAGTGACTTCAAATTTTATCAGATGACCATATCGAGTCACTGTATTGTAACCGTGATCCAGCACTAAAAATTTACCGAATCCACCATTAATATAAGCATTCACCACAATACCATCTGCTGGTGCGTAGATCGGAGTGTAGGGACGACTAGCCCAATCAACTCCTTTGTGGAACTTTTTTCTGCGCGTAAAAGGGTCTGCCCTGACACCGAAAGCTGAAGACTGATACCCCGAAGTAGGGCGAATAGAAGGCGTTCTCAGCAAACGATCCTTACTTTCCTGCAAAGAGGCTTCTAGCTGGAAATAACTGATCTCTCTTATTTTTACATCCAAATCTAATTGTTTTAATACACCTAAGACCTGTTCACCATCAAAAGAGGTCGTATCCTGCCCGCGTAAGTTATTATTAATCTTACCCACATATTGAATCTCAGGGATCGAGTCCTGCAAGCCACTGATCAATCTTAATTGCTGATCAAATTCTTCATAGGTCTTCAACTCTTTCCACTTTTGACTGAGTCGATTATTGACGGCTTGGAAATCAAAGGTTTGCAAACGCAACTTTTTCTCAATCTCGGCTAATTCTTGTCCCTGCTGACGAATCGAAAGATAGTCATAAAAGATCCCAATGGAGATCAAGGACACAATGATCACGATTAAACTAAAAAATTTCAGTAGAAAGGCGGAGATGCGGAAGCGCAGAATGTTTCCTTCTTTCTGAGGGATCACTAAAACAGTTAAATAATTCCGAAGCACGGGACTCTCGACAATAGATGCAATTAACTTTTATTCCTGTGAATGATAGCATATGAAGCTAAATGTAGAGTTCCAAACTGGGAAAATCAAGCTGATTTGATGAAATAGAAGCAAGGAGCATGAATCATGGCCTGTCAGAGTGGGGAAAATTCCGTCGCCTTTAGTGAATTATGGCTGCATCACCTCTGGAGTGAACAGAAAATTTTTACCGAACCACTACAGACAGGGGATGGACGATCTTTGAAAATTATCTTCCCCGGGTGGTACAATCGAAGCTGGGGGCCAGACTTCAAAGAAGCTCGCATCTTGATTGATAACACTGAATTTTTCGGAGATATCGAAATTCATCTGAAGGAATCAGCCTGGACACAACATCACCACCATCAAGACAAAGCCTATCATAAAGTCATCCTGCATGTTTTTTTTGACCAGGAAGGGCCAGGCGTCAAAACCATTCAAGGCGATAATCTACCGACTTTCGACCTGACTCAACTGCCTTTTTTCAAGCAGAGAAAGGATCAGGAATTACCCCAAGAAATCTCACTCGATGAACTCCCCGGTGCTTGTGGGTTGTCTTTAAGGCCCCAAGATTTCAGCAAAATCAAAAAGCTGATTTTTCAAGCAGCAGAACAACGCTTTTTAGATAAAGCTCAAGTTTTTCAGCAGCAACTAGCCAATTGTAATCAGGATCAATGGGAAGAAATTCTTTATTGTAGCTTGTGTAAGTCTCTAGGTTATTCCCCTTATAGTGACAATTTCCTGGCTATGGCACAGCGATTTCCTTATCGCTACAT
>NVSR01000026.1 GCA_002401295.1 SAR324 cluster bacterium
TAGAGTTATTTTTCTCCTCTTCGTGAGGCCGCCACGTAGGGCGGCGCTACCGTTTTTGGGTGGGGACTATTTTATTCTAGCTCCCTAATGAATGATATTTAGCTCTACCTTTAGGAATAGAGGAGCATGGGAACGGAACTCACTATGTTAAAATGTCCTGCAGTCTACTGAGGGCCTGCTTGGAAATACCCCCCTGACGCTCAGCTAAGTTTAAGGTAAATCGACCTAAAGTGCGATAGAGTGTTCCCATATCCTCATCCCATTGTTCCATGGCTTCCTCTTGCTTCGCAATGACTTGGGTATCGCCTCTGGTGATAGGGCCCGTCAGAGCCGCTACAGGGCCTAATTGAAATACATTATCCATGGTTCCCCGTACCAAAGGCTCCATCAGCTGCAATGCCACGGCTTCAGGTAATCCCGCTTTTTTGTAGGTTTCGACTCCCCTGTCCATTAAGGTGACCAAATAATTACAAACCATCACCGAAGCTGTGTGATAATGGATTTTTGTTTCTGCTTTTAAGTCAAATAGAAGACCACCGATTGCCTCGAAGGCTCCTTTTAAAGTTTCTTGAGCTTGCTCATCCCCCTCTATACCACACCAAGTCCCGGCAAAATTTTGAACCATCGACTGGGGGTCAGCAAAACTCTTGACGGGATGCACACTGGCAATCGAGCATTCCCGTTTTCTACAGCTAAGCAGCACATTTGACGCTAAGGAACCACTGCAATGGAAAACCAGAGATTGCTTTTTTAGCTTTCCCTTCTGGACCAACTCTAGACTTATTTCTTCAATGAACTGATCAGGAAGGCTGATTAACGTCAGATCTGCGGGTTGTAAGTCATCCAAACTATCGATTGGTAGCCCTTGCCCGATGAAAGCAACAGCTTTTTCCGCAGAAGTCGATGAGCGGGTCAATATTTGCTGGATAGTAAAGAATCCTTGATCCTTCCAAAGGTGAGCTAAGGTCTGCCCCACCCGTCCGGCACCGATAATGTTGATTGTTTTCATTTGATTATCGAAAAAAGAATAGGCCTTCCCGCACAGGAGTTTGGGAAGGAGAGGGGATATCTTAAAGCAAATGGGAATATTGCTGCTCTTTGTCACTCCAGACAGCATGCAACTCTTTGATAATTTTTGGTAAGACGGTGAACTCCTGCAAGGATTCCTTTTGGGAAAACAAGAGGATTAGTTCATCCAAGGTAGGACGAATCCCTTTGAAGAAATAACGCTTCCCTTTCTTCACTGACAAGTATCCGTAACTTCCCAGAGATCGAAGTCGACGCACCAAAACGAAGCGATAGAAATGGGTGAGGAAGTCAGCATAGGGCGCAGGATACTCTAATAAGTCAAAATAATATCTCAATAATTCTTCTCGTTCCTCTTCGTTCAATCCTGAGCGAGAGGCGTATAAAAGAGAAGCCAGATCATAAAATAAAGAACCTTGCAAAGCCGACTGATAATCAATCAACCAGGGAGAGTCATCGCGCCACATAATGTTTCGTGACTGGAAATCACGATAAACAAAATACTGCCCATCCAGTTGAACCAGATGATCCACAATCTTATCCTGTAGTTCCTGATTTAGCTCTGCAGTATAAAAATTATCCAATTCCAGCAATTGGAAGAAATTTTGCCGACAATAACGCAGATCATCCTGAAAGGCTTCTTTCCCCATGTGCTTTTTGGATAAAAATGGGGCTAAGGCAGTGGGTAACTTCTGCTGAATGGCAGGTAGCAATGCCAGGACTTTCTTGTAAGCAGGCACAATCTTTTCAGCCTGTCCCTTTTCCTTCCATTGATCAATCAGTTCTGCCAGATTCCAATCTCCCAGATCTTGCTGGAGATAGGACTGCCGGGTGCGGCTCTCCCCATAAAGATCGGGCACGGGTAAACCCAGCTCTGCCATCTTTTCTGTGATTTGATGAAAATCCTGGTTTTCCCGCAAATCATTATGGGTCACGCCAATCACACTTTCATTCTTGTTCTCTTCGGGGAAAATACGAAAAATCAGTCGGTCGGACCCATCACCTTGTAGTAATTTGATGTTCAAATTATCCGTATTGAAATAGTCCTGGGCCAGACTTCGCAGCTCATCTTGAATCATTGTAGTTTCTGTTTAATCATTGTCGTTTTTATTCCAGTATGGTTTTTTCAGCCATCGTAAAGGATTGACTGGCCGCCTGTTGTAACGAGTTTCAAAATAAAATAGGTAGCTCTCTTTCTGACTATTGTATGCGACTACGCCAATTTCTGTGCCCTGATTGACCAAGTCTCCTTTTTGAACATAAACCTCTTCCAAGTTTCCATAAACAGAAAAACTCCCTTTGCCATGATCGATAATGACTAAAGTTTCATAACCACGGAAAGGCCCGGAAAAGCCGACCTTACCCTCCAGGATGCTGACCACCAGTTGATCCTCTGGAGTGGCCACCAATACGCCTCTTTTAAAGAGATTATTATAAAGGGATCCCGATTTTCCAAAAGTACGTTTTAAAGTTCCGCTGACTGGGGAAGGCAGATTTTTCTTTTGTTTATAGAAACCTCGAAAAGTTTTTTGTCTGCGGGATTCTTCTTTTTCCTGCTCCAGAGAGTAGACCATATCATTGAGATTCTCAACCTGCACTTGGATTTTCTGCAGTTTATTTAGACCTGATTTTTGATCTTTTCGTAAGTACCTGAGGAAGGTTACTTGTTGATCTTTTTCAAATCTCAACAACTCTTTTTGCTCTTCTTCAGCTCTCATCAAACCTTTCAATTTGATACTCTGCCTGTCCAGATTCCGCTGGCTTTCTTCAGCCAGATTTCTATTTGCATGCAGGCGAGACAATAGCTGTAAGTCAAATTCCGTCGCCTTTTGCAGGATCCTTTGGTTGCGAAAATAATGCTTCAAAGAATCAACTCCAGGTAAGACCGTCATTTTCCGCACTTTTTCCAAATAGAAAAGTGCTTTAATCTGTTGCTCCAGGCGCTCCTGATCCACATTGATGCGCCGTTGTAGTCGGACGAGACCAGCTTTCCCCTGATGGATGGCACTGCGAGTTTCTTCAACCTTTTGCTGCAATTCTACGAGGGCATCTTTTTTTGCTTTAATATTAAAATTCAGATATTTAAGAACCTCAGTAACTCCCCACTCATTTTTCTTCGCCTTCGCGATTAGTTTCCGTACATCTCGCCGTTCATTCTTCAAGTATTGGATTTCCTGCTGTCGTTGCTTGATATTGTGTTCAATAGAGGACAACTCGGCAAATAAGGGTTTTCCTCCCCAGACCCACAGGAACAGCATTCCCAAGCATAGTTTACTTATCTTGGACATATGCTTAAGAATCCAGTTGTTTTAAGATCTTATTGGTTGCCGAGAGTGACGAGAAAACGCCCAAAACAACAATCAACAACAGGGCTAATCCCAATTGTAGGGGAGAAAAAAAATGAACAGCCGTTCTGATTTTATAGGTTGCTTCGTTGAAGGTAATGCCAGCGATAATGAACTGAAATACAAAATAAATCCCACCGGTTGAGAGGATAAAACTGCTAAAAGCAATGAAGATTCCTTCCCAAATGTAAGGCCAACAAATGAAATTCATTGTGGCTCCTAAGATGCGAAGGATTTCAATTTCTTTGATACGCAATCTGACAGCGACCTGAATCGACGCACGAATGGTAAAAATGACACTAATCAAAAAGAGCACAATCAGGAAAATCCCAACAAAATTAGCAATCAAAAAGAAAGTTTCAATCTGATCCCGTGTTTCTCTGCCGTAGATAACCTCCCCAACTCCCTCCAGTTTTTCAATATTTTTTAGTTCCCTAGGCGTAAGAATATCGGGACGTTGCAGAGAAAACTCGATGACCCCTGGCAAACGTTGGAATTGCATTTTTTCCAGGAGTTTGCCTGCTTCCCCAAAAGACTGGATCAAGTCTATTTTTGCTTGTTCCGGGGAGATCACTTCCAGCTTCTCAAAGCCCCATAGGCCTTCCAGGTGCGATTGAATCCGGTACTGATCCAAGGCCTTAGTTTTTTCGTCAAGAAAGATGGAATAGTGGCTTTCCTGGAAGAACTGTTGGCTCAGCAAGATTAGATTTTGGTAAATTAGGGTAAAAGTTCCCAAAATAATCAAAGAGAAACAAACCGTTAACATCCCTGAGAGGGTGGTAGTGAAATTCTCTTTCACATTATCGATTGCCTGAAAGAATGTAGCTGTTATCATAAGAATTGAGCTTATCGAACCTCGATCAAACCTGCGTTTTTAATGAGTAAAATTCTTGTTTTTAGTGATTTTATCAATTGAATATCATGAGTTGCAATGATCACTGTCATGCCAGTGCTATTTAGATCTTGTAATACTTCCAATATCTTCTGTGCTGTTTTGTGATCCAGGTTAGCAGTCGGCTCATCGGCAAGGATAATTTGAGGCATATGAATCGCCGCCCTGGCAATGGCCACCAGCTGCTGTTCGCCACCGGACAAACTGAGAATTTTTTGTTTTAAGAGATATTCTATTTGTAATTTCTTTGAAATTTTGTAGATCTTCTCTTCAATCATCAGGGAAGGCTCTCCGGAAATTTTCAAAGGAACAGCTATATTTTCTTCTACTGTTTTCCTTTCCAGGAGTTTATAATCCTGAAAAATCATACCAATCGAGCGTCGATGCTGAGGCATATCCCTCAGATCAATCGCACCCACTGACTGTCCTCTGAAGAAAACCTGTCCTTTATTGGCTTTTTCCAAACCCAAGAGCAAGCGAAAGATCGTTGACTTTCCGGCCCCGCTGATACCAGTCAGGAAGAGGAATTCTCCTCTTTCTACGATCAAGTCAAGATCCTGGAAAAGGGGTTGCTTGCCGAGATAGCTTTTTGTAACCTTCTCTAATTGAACAATTATTTTTGGATTCACTGATTTTACAAAAGGAATTCAAAGAAACATGATACCTGGAAACTCAACCTGAACCGATATCTGCAATAAGATTTGAATCAGTTTATGGGATGGGTAAAATCATCCTACTCACTGTGTTCACCCCCAAACCTATAAAAAAATTCGTTGTAAATCAAGAAAGAAGGTAATTCAAGTGAAATCAGGAAGATGATATTAAGGAAGGGATTACAAATATACTTAGAGATTAATGGCAGTAATTTGAGGGGAAATCCACTTTGCTGTCATCTCGAAGCAGTGGAGCGACGAGAGATCCATTCCCATACAGGAGCATGGGAATGGATAGAAGGGGGTCAGGAAGGACTTAGTCGTTTAACTTCAAGATAGCCAGGAAAGCTTCTTGAGGCACCTCTACAGAGCCTAATTGCTTCATTCGCTTCTTACCTTTCTTTTGCTTTTCCAAGAGTTTTCTCTTACGGGAAATATCTCCACCATAACACTTGGCGGTTACATTTTTCCGCATGGCGCTAATCGTTTCCCGAGCGATGATTTTGTTACCAATGGATGCCTGGATCGCAATTTCAAACATCTGTCGGGGGATCAAGGTTTTTAATTTTTTTGCCAGTTCCCGACCTCGGTAATAAGCCTTGTCACGATGAATGGCTACGGCAAAGCATCAACGGGTTCTCCGTTCAATTTGATATCCAATTTAACCAGATCGGCTTCTCGATAATCAATCAGTTCGTAATCAAAGGAAGCATAACCCTTTGTCACTGATTTTAATTGATCATAGAAGTCGTAAACAATCTCATTCAATGGGAATTCATATTTGACATTCACTCGGGTATTCCCGATATAGTCCATGCCCTTCTGAATCCCCCGACGCTCCAGCGCTAATTTCATCACGCCTCCTATATACTCTATCGGAATGAGAATACTCGCTGAAATATAGGGTTCTTCAATGCGGTCGATTTCTGTGGGTGAAGGCAGTTGACTGGGGTTTTCCACATGCACCATCTTCCCATTGGTTTGGTGAACGTGATAGATCACTGTGGGTGAAGTAATCAACAATTCCAAGTCAAATTCCCGTTCCAGACGTTCCCGCACAATTTCCATATGCAAGAGTCCTAAAAATCCACAGCGGAAGCCAAATCCCAGAGCAACTGAGGTTTCCGCTTCATAAATAATGGCTGAGTCATTCAAGACCAGTTTTTCCAGGGCATCTTTCAGCGCGATGAAATCGTTGGAGTCTACAGGATAGATACCACTGAATACCATTGGTTTCACTTCCGTATAACCACCCAGCTGTTCTTTTGCAGGGTTATTAACCAGTGTGATAGTATCCCCAATTTTTACGTCACGAACACTCTTGATGGAAGCAGAGATATAGCCTACCTCACCGGCGTGCAGGGCTTCAACGTCCTTCTTGCTGGGAGTGAATTTTCCTAATTCATTAATCTGGTATTCTTTCCCTGTAGCCATGAAACGGATATTACTCCTTTTAGGCAAGACACCGGACATCACTCGAAAGAGCACCACCACACCAACGTAGGAGTCAAACCAGGAGTCAAAGATCAAGGCTTGCAGAGGGGCTTCAAGATCACCTTTGGGAGCGGGAATTTCCTCAACTACTTGCTCCAGAATAGCTTCAATCCCAATCCCCGATTTAGCACTGGCACGAACAGCTCTGGAAGCATCCAGGCCAATCACTTCTTCGATTTCTTTAGCAACTCGGTCAGGGTCTGCCGCAGGCAAGTCAATCTTGTTCAAAACGGGCAGGATTTCCAGGTCTTGATCCAGGGCCAAGTAGACATTCGCCAGGGTTTGAGCTTCCACACCCTGTGCCGCATCTACAACCAATAAAGCACCTTCACAGGCCGCGATAGAGCGAGAGACCTCATAGGTAAAATCTACGTGTCCAGGAGTATCGATCAAGTTAATCTGATAGGTTTCGCCATCTTTCGCATTATAATTAACGGAAACGGTTTGTGCTTTAATGGTAATGCCTCGTTCCCTTTCAATATCCATGCTATCGAGGAATTGCGCCTGACTATCTCGATCAGAAACAGCACCGGTAAATTCCAAAATCCGATCTGCCAGTGTCGATTTTCCATGGTCGATATGGGCGATAATACAAAAGTTCCTGATCTTGCCTTGATCTTCTTTATCGAATTTCACGGTTATTTTTCACTAAAAAGAGTTAAAAATATCCCTTAACATGTCAGGGAGCTATTTGCCGATCTTCATTCCCAGCTTACCCGTACGGATTGACTCCAACACAGGCAGTTCCTTGAGTTCCTCGAATACCAAATCGATTTTTCGTTCGGTACCGGAAAACTCTACAATCAAGGCACCATCCGTGGAATCCAGCATGCGTGCCCCATATAGATCAACTAGTTCATTGATTTGTTGGGATGTGTCCTCATTGTATTCCAGTTTAACCAGCGCAAACTCACGCATTACCGAAGATTCCTTCTCCAGATGGGTGGTGGTCAAGACATGGATTAACTTTTGAGATTGCTTACGGATTTGTTCAAGAGTACGTTCATCACCTTGAACTACAATGGTAAAACGACTAATACCCGGTTGGTGGGTATGGCCGACAGTTAAACTGTCTACATTGTAACCTCTGCGGGAAAAAAGAGTGGAGATCCGACTCAAAACGCCGGGTTTATCTTCGACTTCTAGTGAGATTACCTGTCTTGCTTTCATTGAAAGATTCCCAACTGTGACTCTACCGGTTGTAAGGGGAAAAGAAGGAGGTAGTGACATGGTTGATAAACCATGTCACTAAATATCTGGTCTTTTTATGATGCTATGGGGTTGAGGGACAGATGAATAGAGTCCAACAACTTTTCCATATCAAAGTCAATCAGTGTGGGTAGTGGATTATTAAGAGCCTCACGCAAAACCGGGCCAATCTGCTCCCGACGTTTCACGGAATAACCCATGCCACCCATTGCTTCCGCTAGTTTTGGAAAATTAGTACAGCGATGCAGGTCATGAACCGTGTGCCGACTTCCATATTGTGCATCCTGCAATTCCCGAATCATGCCCAGTCTGAAATCATTAAGGATAATCACCGTCAATGGAACCTTATGTTCAACGGCCACAGAGAATTCTTGCAGCGTCATCATAAAACTTCCATCACCTGAAAGACAGACGACTGGCGTATCCTGACCCGCAAACCAGGCACCTATAGCCGCCGGAAGCCCAAAACCCATCGTGCCGAGCCCACCCGAAGTTAATAGGGGCAGGTGCTTAGGGTTGGTGCAATGATGGTTCGCCCACATCTGATGGCGTCCCACATCCGTACTGACATGCAAAGGAATATCAATTTTTGAGAGTTCCACAAAAATGTCTTCCATCACGGACGCAGCGTCCTTGGTGGGCAACATAGTTGTTCGCTCTTGATAATTATTAGTAATCCATGGTTCTTCATGACCTAAGGGCCTCTTGGAGACTCTTTCGTTCATGGTTTGCAAGGTGACTTTAATATCGCCCACGATGGGAATATCTATCGTCACACTCTTACCAATCTCTGCCGGATCAATGTCGATATGAATCACCTTAGCGTTCTTAGCGAACAGATGACTTTTAATCACCGAGCGATTGCCCAGACGAGTTCCGATAGCCATAACCACATCCGCATCTCGCTGAACGACCCGGTTGGCGATAGAATTACCATGAGTTCCGATCAATCCAATATAGTAGGGATCATTGTCAGCAATGACTCCAGTTCCCATCAACGTGCGTACAACAGGAATCTTAGTTGTCCGAATAAACTGGAGAAACTCCTGTTCCGCTTTAGCAATGGTAATGCCACCACCAAATAGAATGAGGGGTCTCTCAGCCTTGGCTAATAGCCTGAGCGCCTTTTTAATTTGTCCAATATTCCCCACAACTGTCGGGTTGTACCCCCGCAGCTTCACCTCATGGTCGAAATGATGTGGAAATTTATTAGAAAGCACATCCTTTGGAAAATCCAACAGGACCGGGCCTTTTCTCCCCGAATCAGCAATATAAAATGCTGCTTTTAAGGAAGGGACTACATTCTCTTCTTCAAAAATCAGTTCATTATGCTTGGTAACGGGCATGGTGATATTGATACAATCCACTTCCTGGAAAGCATCCGTACCAATCAGGGCCCGAGGGATCTGACCGGTGATAACTACCAGGGGAATGGAATCCAGGTAAGCGTCAGCCAACCCGGTGATCAAGTTGGTCACTCCAGGTCCGGAAGTTGCCAGGCAAACTCCAGGTTTGCCCATAATGCGTGCGTAACCTTCCGCCATATGGATCGCGCCCTGTTCATGTCGAGCGAGAATATGTTGGATTTTCGAGTTTCTCAGAGCATCATAGATGGGCAGGTTGGCACCACCGGGATAACCGAAAATGGTGTCTACCTCCAACATCTCTAATGTTTTGACCAGGGCCTGAGCCCCGGTCATTTGAGCCTGAGAAATGTTTGCAGGCTCAGACATTAGGACAATCCCTGAGTCTCAGGTTCTGTCTCGGCAGGGCCTTCTGGAGTACCGAAAGTCGGTGCTTGCAAAGGCACTTCCATCGGCTCTTCGTCTACGGTTACCTTATAAGCGAAAACCTTTTCCTTCGGAAATCCGGTTCCAGCTGGAATCAGTCGACCGATAATCACATTCTCTTTCAATCCGTTGAAGGTATCTAGCTTACCGTTAATGGAAGCTTCAGTCAGTACCTTCGTAGTTTCCTGGAAGGAAGCCGCGGAAATAAAAGAATCTGTGCTCAAGGCCGCTTTGGTAATTCCCAGCAATAGAGGCTCACCAATCGCTACACGCAGTGATTGATCCATCAACTTCTCATTTGCCGCCATCAAGACGGGTCGGGAAACAGCTTCCCCAACGAGGAAATGAGCATCTCCTGGATCAACAATACGAACCTTACGCAGCATTTGTCGAGTGATGACCTCGATATGCTTATCGTTGATCTTCACACCCTGGAGTCGGTAAACTTCCTGAACCTCATCCACCAAGAAACGCTGCAGTGCTCTAACTCCCTTCACACGTAGGATGTCATGAGGATTTGCAGAGCCATCAGTCAGGGGCTCACCACTTCGAATGTAGTCACCTTCCACCACCACGATGTGCTTTCCTTTTGGAACTAAGTATTCCTTAGGTTCACCTACTTCCGGTCGAACAATGATTCGTCGTTTCCGTCGTAGATCTTCACCAAATTCAACAATACCATCGATATCAGAAATCTGACTTGGATCCTTAGGTGAACGAGCTTCAAAGAGTTCAGCTACACGTGGCAGACCACCAGTAATATCCTTATTCTTGGTTGTCTCTCGTGGTACACGAGCAATGATGTCACCGGGGAAGAGCTCGTCTCCCTCGTTTACCATCATTTCCGCCTTGGTTGGCAGGTAGAATCCTGGATGGACTCTTCCATTTTCATTTTTCAGGTCCTTTCCAGTTTTGATATTTTTAATCAATACCCTGGGCTTAAGATCCTGATCGCCAGCGTCAACAATCACTTTACGTTCGTAACCTGTATCTTCCGCTCGTTGGATTTTTAAGCTACGTCCCTCAATGACGTCATCATATTTGACCTTACCATGAGAGTCACTGATGATTGGCATGGAGAACGGATCCCATTCGGCGATCTTCTGACCCTTTTCGACAATGTCTCCCGGATTGAAGAAGACTTGTGCTCCTACAGGCAGCATGTGCTTATCAACCTGTCGATCATATTCGTCAATGACGCGAATCTCAGATTTTCTGGATACCAATACGTTAGTACCTTCGCGATTTTTCACCATACGAGTATCGGTAAGGGTCAAGACTCCCTTGCTCCTGGCTTCCCAGAAGGTTGCTTCTACTTTTCTACTCGCCGTACCACCGATGTGGAAAGTACGCATGGTCAACTGAGTACCCGGCTCACCAATGGACTGTGCAGAAATTACACCTACAGCTTCACCCACGGAGACTAGTGAGCCTCTTGCCAAATCACGACCATAGCAAAGTGCGCAGATTCCTTTCTTACGTTCACAAGTCAGAACGGATCGGATTTTCACCTTTTCCACACCCAACTTGTCAACATGCTCAGACTCGGCTTCGGTGATGAGTGAACCTACTGGAATGATCTCTTCCTGAGTATAGGGATCCAAAACCTCATGCATGGTCACCCGACCCAAGATTCGTTCCCCAAGTTGTACGATGATCTCACCGTTTTCCATCAGGGGTTCCATCCAGATACCCTCATGGGTTCCGCAGTCATCGGTACTAATCACACTATCTTGTGATACATCGACCAAGCGACGTGTCAAGTATCCCGAGTTCGCTGTCTTCAAGGCTGTATCAGCCAAACCTTTTCGAGCACCGTGAGTGGAGATAAAGTATTGCAATACATTCAATCCCTCGCGGAAGTTGGCTGTAATCGGAGTTTCAATAATCTCTCCGGTAGGTTTCGCCATCAAACCACGCATACCACCCAACTGACGACTTTGATGCTCGGAACCACGAGCTCCTGAATCCGCCATCACGAAAATAGGATTTGGGATCATCAAGCCATTAATAGACAGCTTTTCTTCAGCCATGGCGCTTTTCATTGCCTCACCAACTTCGTTGGTGATTTTGGACCAGATATCGATGACTTTGTTGTAACGCTCACCATCTGTGATGATACCACTGTCATGCTGCTCTTGGATCTCCCGTACTTCATCCTGACCTTGCTTGAGAAGTCCTTCTTTCTCAGCAGGGATTTTCATATCGGACATACAGATAGAGAAGCCTGCTTTTGCCGCATGGTAGAATCCAAGATCCTTGAGACTATCCAGCATATCTACGGTATCTACATTCCCGGCGACACGATAAGATTGATCGATCAAGTTTTCCAAATCTTTTTTCTTCAGCAGACGATTCACTGTCTCAAACCCAAGAGATTTAGGAATACTGTCATAAAGCAGAACTCGACCTGTAGTCGTTTCCACCATTTCCTCATCAATCCGAACCTTGATCTTGGCCTGTAAGTGAATCAAATCATGATCATAAGCAGATACCACCTCATCTGGATTAGGGAAAATTTTCCCCTCACCCTTGGCATTGTCACAAGCTCGTGTCATCCAATAAATCCCCAGGACCATATCCTGAGTTGGTGTCATGGCCGGCTTACCTGTCGCAGGAGACAAGATATTGTTGGTAGACATCATCAGGACTTTGGCTTCCATTTGAGCTTCTACACTCAAAGGAAGGTGAACCGCCATCTGATCACCATCAAAATCCGCGTTGAAAGCGGAACAGACCAATGGATGTAACTGGACGGCCTTACCTTCAATTAACTTAGGAATAAACGCCTGGATTCCCAACCTATGGAGTGTTGGTGCCCGGTTGAGCATTACAGGATGATCGACAATTACGGCATCCAAAGCTGCCCAAATCTCATGATCCTTGTTCTCCACCATTTTCTTAGCAACCTTGATCGTGGCTGCTTTCCCATTTTCGATCAGGTGGTTGAAGATAAAAGGCTTGAATAATTCCAAGGCCATCTTCTTCGGTAAGCCACACTGATTGAGCTTCAAGCTAGGGCCTACCACAATAACGGTACGACCGGAATAATCCACTCGTTTTCCCAGAAGGTTTTGTCGGAAACGTCCCGATTTTCCTTTCAAGGAATCACTCAAAGATTTTAGTGGACGTTTGTTGGTACCCAAAATAGGGCGGCCTCGTCGTCCGTTATCAAACAAAGCGTCAACTGCTTCCTGCAGCATACGCTTCTCGTTCTTCACGATGATTTCCGGAGCATTCAAGTCCATCAATCGCTTCAAGCGGTTGTTTCGATGAATTACTCGTCGATAAAGATCGTTCAAGTCACTGGTAGCGAACCTGCCGCCTTCTAAAGGTACCAAGGGTCGCAATTCCGGAGAAATCACGGGAATCACTTCCAATACCATGTTGGCGGGGTTGATGCCTGATCCTTTGAAGGCTTCTACGATTTTCAAGCGTTTGATAATCTTTTTACGCTTGGCTTCGGAAGTCGCTTCTCGCAAGTCTTCACGCAACTCACGGCTTAGTACGGGAATATCCAAATCGTTCAGGATTTCCTGGATGGCTTCAGCACCCATACCGGCAACGAATTCAGGATACTCTTCCGTCAACTGGCGATATTGTGTTTCATCAATTACATCGTTGATCTGCAGGTCACTGCCCGATGGATCAATCACGATGTAACCGTCGAAATAAAGCACTCGTTCCAAATCTCTGAGGGTCATATCCAGGATATTACCCAGGCGACTGGGTAATCCCTTCAAGAACCAAACATGAGAAACAGGGCAGGCCAATTTGATGTGTCCCAGCCTTTCTCGTCTTACTTTGGATTGAATAACCTCAACACCACATTTTTCACAGGTGATGCCCCGGTGCTTCATGCGCTTGTACTTACCACAAATACACTCATAGTCATTCACAGGACCAAAAATTTTCCCGCAAAAGAGACCGTCTCGCTCAGGCTTAAAGGTTCGATAGTTAATTGTTTCGGAGCTTTTGATTTCTCCGTGTGACCAGGATTGGATTTGTTCCGACGAGGCCAAACTGATTTGTACTGCGTAATAATCTAAAGGATCAATCGCTTCGCTCATATTAAGTGGATTCAAAGGAACCTCCTCGAATGTTAGAAATAACGTTCAAAATTGGTGAACGGGGGCATTTTTGTTGGTAAACACCCCGCTTTAATTCGTATGGGTCCTAGACCTCCATATCCTGTTCGAAAAACCCTTTATCTTTAATCATTTGGAAATCTAAACATAAAGATTTCAACTCATTGATTAATACCTTAAAGGATTCTGGGATCCCGGTTTTGGTATCATGGGTTCCTTTTACGATTGCCTCGTAGATTTTATTACGCCCGGCAACATCATCCGACTTGACAGTCAAGAGTTCACGCAGTGTATAAGCCGCGCCGTAGGCTTCCAAAGCCCAGACCTCCATCTCTCCAAAACGCTGACCACCAAACTGAGCCTTTCCACCCAGAGGTTGTTGCGTCACTAAAGAGTAAGGTCCAATGGATCGTGCATGCAATTTATCATCAACCAAATGGTGAAGTTTCAGCATGTACATGTAACCGACGGTAATGTTCTGATCAAAGCCCTCACCTGTACGGCCATCCCATAGGGGCATTTGCGCTGTCTTGTCTATACCACAGATTTTAAAGAGCCGATCCATATCTTTTTCTTCACAACCATCAAATACGGGAGTCGCCATGTTAATACCGGTGCGCAAACGTCCGGCAAACTTCAGGAACTCTTCGTCTTCCATGGAGTTCAGGTATTCACTGATATAGTCTGACCTGTAGATATCAATCAATTGATCTCGAATCTTCTGCACTGGGTTCAGGGCATCCAACATGTCACTGATTTTTGCTCCCAGTCGCTTACCGGCCAGTCCCAAATGGGTTTCCAATACCTGACCCACGTTCATCCGTGAAGGTACACCTAAAGGATTGAGAACAATATCAACGGTACTACCATCTTCCATGTAGGGCATTTCCTCTAGTGGAACTACCTTCGATATTACACCTTTGTTTCCATGCCTTCCAGCCATTTTGTCCCCTACTGAAAGGCGACGTTTCATGGCAACGAAGACCTTGATGGCACGGATTACACCAGGCTGTAAGTCATCAGTTCGGAATTCCCTTTCTTTTTTACTGTCGAATACATTCGCCAATAATTCCAGTTGGGAAGCCGCATTACGCAGCATAATCTGGATTTCCATACTCTTATCGGAATCCGAAAGGAGGATATCCATCCAAGCTTTATATGGAATATGACTGAAAGATTCTTCCGTCAAAGTTTCCCCGGCCGGAACAATCAGCATATGAGTGTCCGGATTCAACAGATCATGCAGGAGTGCAATCTCTGTCAGCTGTGGGAAAATTTTCTTTATCAGCGAAGTTTTTACGATGCGTACTTCATCATAGTAATCCGCCTCAATCTTTTTCAAGGTAAAAGCCTCAATCGCCTTAGTTCGTTCATCTTTTTCTACACCCCGTCGATTGAAGACCTTCACATCAATGACGACTCCTTCAATTCCCTGAGGAATTCTAAGAGAGGTATCACGAACGTCCCCTGCTTTCTCACCAAAGATGGCGCGCAGCAGTTTTTCTTCAGGGTTCAACTGAGTTTCACCTTTGGGTGTTGTCTTCCCTACCAGGATATCACCCGGTTTGACATAACTACCAATACGAATGATACCGGAGTCATCCAGATTTCGCAGGGTGTACTCATTCACGTTAGGAATGTCTTTAGTGATCATTTCCTTTCCTAACTTGGTATCCCTGGCTAGAACTTCCAATTCCTCGATATGCACGGAAGTGAAGCGATCTTGATGCAGCACTTTTTCACTCACCAGGATCGAATCCTCATAGTTGTAACCATTCCAAGGCATAAACGCGATCAGGATGTTTTGTCCCAGAGCCAGCTCACCACCATCACAGCTACCACCATCAGCCAAAATTTGGCCTTCCGTCACCTTATCTCCCACTGCAACGATAGGTCGCTGGTTGACATTGGTGTTCTGGTTCGTACGCTGATATTTTCTCAAGTGGTAAATATCCACGTTCGCTTCAACAACGGACTGCTCGGCAGATAAATCAACGTCAGCTTCCACAACAATTCGTTCCGCATCAATACGATTCACCACACCACCACGGCGAGCGATGATACAAGAGCCTGAATCTCGGGCAACTTGATACTCCATTCCAGTCCCCACCACAGGCGCTTCCGGCCTGACCACGGGAACAGCTTGACGCTGCATGTTGGATCCCATCAAGGCACGATTCGCATCATCATGCTCCAGGAAAGGAATCATAGAGGCAGCTACAGAAACCAACTGCTTAGGAGAAACATCCATGTAATCGATGTCTTCCCGAGCGACCATTTTGAATTCACCGGCTCCAGTATGGGCCATCACATAGTCATTTTTCAGGATGCCTTCCTCAGTGATGAGGACATTAGCCTGAGCAATTTTGTTATCCCCTTCATCCAGAGCAGACAAATATTCATATTCATCGGTCACTTTACCTTCATTTACTTTCCGGTAGGGTGTCTCAATGAAACCAAATTCATTCAATCGTGCATAGGTTGCAACTGAAGAGATCAAACCAATATTGGGTCCCTCAGGAGTTTCCACAGGACAGATACGACCATAGTGAGAAGTATGAACATCTCGAACTTCAAAGCCTGCTCTTTCTCGTGTCAAACCACCCGGTCCCAAGGCACTCAATCTTCTCTTGTGAGTGATTTCAGAGAGTGGGTTGGTTTGATCCATAAACTGAGAAAGCTGACTGCTACCAAAAAACTCATTAATAGCAGCGGAAACGGGCTTGGAATTCACGATATCATGCAACATCATGGTTTCCGTTTCCTGCAGGGACATGCGCTCTTTAATCGCTCTTTCCATGCGCACCAAACCCACACGGATTTGGTTTTCCAGCAGTTCACCTACACTACGGACACGTCGATTGCCCAAGTGATCGATATCATCTACAATCCCGCCCGCACCATCTTTCAAGCGCAGCAGGTATTCCACGACAGCAAGGATATCTTCTTTTTCTAAAACCGTGTGATTCAAATCCAGATCACGCATCAGTTTCTTATTCAACTTCATTCGCCCAACGTTAGAGAGGTCATAACGTTCGGGATTGAAGAACATATTGTTCAACAAGTTCTTAGCGACCTCAATAGTGGGTGGGTCACCAGGCTTCATCTTCTTGTAGATTTCGATCAGTGCTTCTTGAGTAGTCCGCACTTTATCGTTTTCCAGGGTATTCCGGAAGGAAGTACCAATAGTTTTGTTACCGATGTAGAGCAGAGTGATCTCATCAATGCGATTTTCCTGCAATTTTTCCAGGATCTCGCCAGTGATGGGAGCATTACACTCGATAATCACTTCGCCGTCATTTCCTTTAATTTCGTATAAACTATATCGTCCAAGCAGGTCGTCAAGATTTGTTGGGATAATTTTAACCCCTGCATCCGTTAGTTTACGGATCGCAGCTCTAGAAATCTTCTTACCCTTCAGGATGATTGCTTTGCCTGTCTCCGGGTGGAGGATATCATCAATGGCGCGCTGATTTTGGGAAGACTGACTATCAAAATATTTTGAATAAACCCGGTCTTCTTCCGCTTTATCAAAAGCACCTGTGAGGATGATCTTTTCCGTATAGTAAAAACGGTTGAGCAGCTCTTCCGCAGAATAGCCCAAAGCTCTCAATAAAATTGTAGCTGGGAATTTGCGTCGTCGATCAATGCGGACGAACAACAGATCCTTAGCATCATATTCGAAATCAACCCAGGATCCACGTTGTGGAATAATCCCGGCATGATACAGTAGCTTGCCTGAGGCATGAGTTTTTCCCTTATCATGGGAGAAAAATACACCTGATGATTTGTGTAGCTGACTGACAATTACCCTTTCGGTTCCGTTAATAATGAAAGAGCCCGTCTCAGTCATCAGGGGGAATTCTCCCAGGTAGATTTCTTGTTCTTTAATATCGTGAATTCGCCTCTGCTGCGTTTTTTCATCTTTTTCCCAGATGATTAAGCGCAAGGAAACTCGGATTGGAGCCGCATAGGTGACACCACGTACCCTACAATCAACGACGTCATATTTGGGATCTCCCAAACGATAAGAAACATATTCTAAAGTACAAGTGCCGCCGAAATCGGAAATCGGAAAAACCGAGCGGAAGACATTTTCCAGGCCGTGAGCATCACGCTTCTCCGGTGGAATATCTTTTTGTATGAACCACGCATAGGAATCCTTCTGAATTTGCAGCAGCGGAGGGGGTTCCAGAATAGTTTCAATTTTACCAAAATTAACACGAGGTCGTTGAATATTAGGATGTTTGATCATTATTACTCTCCCGGAGTTGTCATGAATCAGAAAAACGTGCCATAGGGGCAAGCAAGACCTGCGTCTGCCGCACCGTTATTTATAATAGTCAGATCACCCTGAACTGGTGATCTCATCACAACTTGAAGGCAAAGGATTTAACTGGTGGAAAAGCAAGCAATTGGGCAAGTCCCACAAATTTTTCCTGTGATTTTTTCTTTATCGCTGAAGAAAGGCTCTTGAGATAATCTGCCCTGTTTGTATCAGGTTGGAAAAACTCATGGATTCTTGTAGTTTCCGTGAAATCTACAAGAAAAATGCCAGAATTGAGTAACTTTGCAATTTATGCTATCATCTTTTTGAAGTCAAGTTTTTTTTTAGGCTATATCAGTTTTATTATCCTGATTCAA
This sequence comes from SAR324 cluster bacterium, assembly GCA_002401295.1. GTDB lineage: Bacteria > SAR324 > SAR324 > XYD2-FULL-50-16 > XYD2-FULL-50-16. The sequence goes on from NVSR01000026.1 coordinate 18,142, forward strand.
TCAAATTCGTTCAATTGGAATGAGAAAATTTTGTTTGGTTTGCCGGTAAAAGCGTAAGGTTAGTAGGATTGCTGAAGCCGTCAAGCCACTTAGCAAGCCCCACCAAATACCTTCAATGCCAAAGTCCAAAATAAAGCCAAAGAGATAACTCACGGGCAAACCGAAGCCCCAAAAAGCCAGAAAGGTAATTACTGTAGGGATTTTTACATCCGTCAGCCCCCTGAGAGCGCCAAGAGCAATCGCCTGAGTCCCATCGGACAACTGAAAAATACCGGCAATTACTAATAGTGATGCTGCAATGCCTATGACTTGAGGGTCGGAACTGTACAGGCTGGGCAAAAATTCTCTGGCAGTTAAATAGTAAGCGGTAAAACAGGACATCATCAAGAGGCCAAAGAATAAGGCATTGAACCCAGATTGACGTGCCGCAAGGGAATCTCCCTTGCCCACAGCATTAGCCACTAGTACTGTAGCCGTGGCAGCGATGCCCACGGCAAACATAAAAGTAATGGAAGCCAAATTGAGAGCAATTTGGTGTGCAGCTAAAGCATTGGCTCCCAGCCAGCCAGCTAGTACTGAGGCACCGGCAAAAGCACTAACCTCAAAAAACATCTGCCCACCAATGGGCAACCCAATTTTCAAAATTTTATTCATCAATGGCCAGTCAAGCTTTCGAAAACGTAAGCTGGGATCATATATTTGCAGCCTGGGACTGCGCATTACATAAGCCATCATCGCCAATCCCATGAAAGTTCTTGCAGTAAAGGTAGCAAAACCAGCTCCATCCAGTCCCATTGCAGGCAGTCCCATGTGTCCAAAAATAAAGACCCAATTGACAAAAACATTTAGAACATTCGCCACCAGGGTGATCACCATGGCAGGCCGCATCAGACTCAATCCTTCGCTAAACTGGCGATAGTTTTGGAATAACATGACCGGCAAGATAGACCAGGCCAAAATCTTCAAATAGCTTTGTGCTAAAGGGACGACTTCGGCGGGCTGATTCATATAGGGCATCAATTCAGCTGTAAACATACTAGTCAGTGCCAAGACTAAACCAGCAGCTACACAGACGATTAAACCCTGTCGCAGGATAATGCCACATTCATCCTGTTTGCCACTACCCTCTGCAATTGCCACCAAAGGGGTGATGGCTAAGCTAATCCCAAATCCAACGATCATGATCACCATGAACAAACTATTGGCTAAAGCTGCGGCGGCTAAAGGGATGGTACCCAACTTTCCCACCATGATGTTATCTACAACACTCATCATGACATGTCCCAGTTGCCCAATTACAACAGGCGTCGCCAGGATGATAATTTCCTTAATTTTCTCTTTATTGAACATAACTTGATTAAACCTAAGCACAAACCCCTAGCTCCAGCTATGGAGCCAAACAGAAAATAATGGGCACCCTTCATCTTTCAGAAAAGTAGCTAACAGTCTTGAGTTTCCTCTGTGTCATCTCGACCAGCGGGAAAATGAACATCCCAAATTAAAGTTACAAACTTTTCATGAATTTTCCGACTTTAGCCGGGGGCGTTGTCAATTATAATAAAAAGTTCGTCACTCGTTCTTTTATTTTAACTACATCCCTTTCTTCACGGATCTGCAGAAAGAGTTCATGAGATTCAGGATAAGTTCGTCCTAAATGCTTGATCCATTGTTTGATTCGACCATGGACATAGCGGGGGTCAAAAGCAGCCTCTACAATCTGAAAATAATGAAGAATCAAGTCTTGGATCTCCGACCAACTTCTGGCAGTGAAAGCCTCACCCTGATTGTATTTGCTAATTTCCAGGGCTAGTTCGGGATAAGCCATCGCCCCACGCCCCAACATCACATCCTGACATCCACTAACCTCTTTACATTTTTTATAATCCTCTAGAGACCAGATATCCCCATTAGCCACCACAGGGATGGTTAATGCTTTCCGAATGCGCGCAATCCAATCCCAATGTGCCGGAGGGCGATACCCCTCTTTCTTGGTGCGAGCATGGACTACAATAGAAGCAGCCCCACCCTGTTGCACGGCATGAGCATTTTCGATAGCTAAGGATTTATCTTGGTAACCCAACCTGATTTTTGCGGTTACGGGGATTTGTTCCGGAACAGAAGCGCGTACGGCCGCCACAATTTCCTGTATTCGCTCAGGATATTGTAAAAGGGAAGATCCCGCATCCCGGCGGTTGACCAGTTTGGCGGGGCATCCGAAATTCAAATCAATACCTAAGGCCCCCAGGGAAGCGACCTTTGCCGCATTATCAGCCAATAACTCAGGATTACCTCCCATAAGCTGGACAATTACAGGCACCCCGGATGTCGTCCGACCTCCCGTTGAGAGCTCCGGGCAGTAGCGTTTGAAAACTTTTGCGGGAAAAATAGTATTGGAAACACGAATAAACTCAGTCACACAAAGATCAAATCCGCCAATCTGAGTCAATAATTCCCTAAAATGATAATCAAATACCCCTTCCATCGGAGCCATGATAATACTCATCCTTCAGAGCCTCCTAAAGCAGCAGGTAAATAATGGAATTGCATCACCTTCAAATTCCTTTCTGGAAACTTCTCAGGAAAATCAGGTGGATTCGGCAAACGTTCCCGCAAAACACAAGCCGAGCAGTTTTCAGTAAATAAATCGATCAAGTCTTGGCTTTCCTTGCTGGGAGAATTTAAGGTGGCTAAAATCAGACCTCTAGGCCTGAGCAACTCTGGAATGCGACGTATAAGTTTTGCATAGTCCTTTTCCATAGAAAAACTTCCCTTTTGGAAATAAGGAGGATCGAGGATCAAAAGATCGTAGGGGCCTTTCCTCTTCAGTTTTCCCCAGGATTTAAAAATATCWTGGGCAAAAAATTCAACAGCTTTTAGATTCAARTTATTGAGACGRTGATTRTTCCGCCCCTGTTCCAGSATACGACGATTCATATCCACRTTGATCACCGAACGAGCCCCTCCGGCTAAAGCCGCTACGGAAAAACTGCAACTATAGGCAAAAAGGTTCAACACATGTTTGCCTTCAGCATTTTGGCGCACCCATTCTCTTCCCAGAATCATATCCAGGAAGAAGCCATTATTCTGAGCTTCGGACAGACGGACTTCATAGTTCAAACCATTTTCGGTAATTACCAGTCCTTCCGGCTTCACTCCCCAAAGCATCTGCCTGGGAGCCCCTTGCAAGTGACGGCGTTGAATCATTAGCCCTTGAACTTGCCCCTGCTCCTTCAAAAGAGAAATGATGGCATGAACCAAATCAGCTAACCATTGCTCTTCGGGCTCTTGGTAAAGGGTAATCAAGACCAAGGGTGGGAAAGCATCTATATTGATAAAATTCAGGCCCTCATAAGTCCAACCACGCCCATGAAAAAGGCGACGCGCATCGTTACAAGAAGGAAATAGTTTTTCCTTTATCACTTCAATAATTCGATTCATTGAGGACTTTTTTAGTTCGAAGGAAGGGGGAGGAAGTCAAACAGGGTAGGTATCTTTCCTGATAGGGAATGTAAAGGGGAAAGCACTTCTATGATTAACTAGTGGTTCCCAAGCAGGAATGTGGGAACCAGTTAAATGGGGTGCTACTACTTGGATTCAGCCTGCTTACGTCCTCGTGATCTGCACAACCTCCGTAGGCAAATTACGGACTTTGGAGATCCAACTACTGGCCTTGTGCCCATAATTGGTTGCCGACTTAAACATAGCGTGTTTAATCTTCAGAGCCTTCGAAAAGTTATCAGCAATCGCAAAAATAGTTGGCCCTTGACCGGAAACAGAAACCCCCAAAGCCCCCTCTCTCACTGCGGCTGATTTAATTTGATGGAAATTTGGAATCAATTCGGCACGCACAGGTTCCAACCATAAATCTCTCAGAGAGGATTGTAACAAATCCGAGTCTTTGCGATACAAAGAGGCAATCACTCCAGCCAGATTTGAAGTCTGACCAATAATTTCGCTGGCAGTTAAATTTTGAAGGCGGCTGTTGGCATCAATCCCCATATCTGCGGAGTTTTCTATATGCAACATGAGCAGGTAAAGGTTTTCCCAAACAGGTAGTTGAATTATTCTAGCGGGATAACAAGACTGTATAAGCGTAATCCCTCCAAAAAGACAGGGAACCAAGCTTCCGGGGTGATTACTGTGGTTTAGGTTTTTTTCGGAAAAGGTGGCAATTGACAACAGATCTTCTCGCCGGAGGGGTGTTTTTAAATAATCATTCAACGCCACCAGGGTAGCTACGATAGTGGCAGTACAATCCCCCATACCTGATTTATAGGGGATTCCTTTTTCCACTTTAATATCAAAGCCGCCTGAAATTCGACATAAGTCCAGTACCCGACGCACCATGGATGCCAATACTCGATTTTCAGATTCATTATAGCCCGATTGTAGYGAGGAATTTKCTTGCACCACAATGTCTTCATCCTCTCGYAAAGAYAAGGTCACTCGGTTTCCCGGRTCTTCTAACAAAAGGCCAAGAATATCRTGGCCTACACCTAGATTCGCACAGGTAGCTGGGGCATATGCTGTGATTGAAGTAATCGATCGATCGATCATTATCTCTCTCCCTTGGTGGGTTTCTTAGAATCTGTTCGAGTAACCCTATAAGCGATCCAAGTTCAGCTGAGATAACTAACATTCTTTTCATTGCACAAATATTAACTTTTTCTCATGCGACCCCTTATAATCAGGAGGCTTACAGGATTTTAAAGTCATCTTTTATTATAACCGGTTTATTTGTGCTTAAAAAGATTTTTTCAGCCAAAAAAGAGGGGTATTCATTCTAAGAAGTGAGAGTTTTCTTCAGTCACCAAAGTTTTCTTGTTTAATTTGTTCAATTTCACTTTTCATTAGCGGATCGGATTTAGCATGAATTGCTGCTTGGGCTGTCGCGCTAAACCTCCAAAACAAGACAGCTCCCACACAGGCAAGTACCAACCAGGAAGTCGCTATTTTCTCCACCGTTTGCGCCCAACCCTCACTCTGCAAGTACAGGCGAATAGTATCTACCACAATAATTAACAAAGTCATTAAGATAGAGTTTTTCCTGACACGCTTTAAATAAACCTCTGCTGAAATTTTCCCTTTGAAGAATCGTTGTTGATCGATATTCAGGTTCAAAAACAGATGTTGTTTAATTTTATTTTTTGCCACTATTACCTCGCAGGTATTAAAAGTTGGTTAATCACTAGGCTACTTTTAACCGGACTGAGACAAATAATCAACCATCCAAAAAAGCTTCCTCCTCATTTTGAGGACATAAACAATCGGGTGTTCTTACTTTTTTTGTCGATCCGGTTGAAGATCGAATTGTGAGATACTATCAAGCTACTTGGCTGGTTGCTCAATCCTAAACAAAGGGATAAGCTGTCAGGATTACGTCGTTTAAGCTGTTATTTTTACTAAAAAATGGAGAAAGACATTGATTCATCTCAGCCAATTAGAGCCTCAGATTCTATGGAAACACTTTGAGAAGCTCTGTGAAATTCCAAGGCCTTCCAAACATGAAGCACAAATAACGGCCTATATTGTGGAATTTGCCCAGCAACTGGGATTGGAGACGATTGTAGATCGAGTAGGTAACGTGATCATTCGCAAACCCGCCACACCCGGTATGGAACAAAGGAAAGGCATTATTCTGCAGGGACACCTGGATATGGTGCCACAAAAAAACACTGAAACCCTTCACGATTTCACCAAAGACCCCATCCAGGCTTATGTGGACGGCGACTGGGTTCGAGCTAAGGGAACAACCTTGGGTGCCGATAACGGGATGGGAGTTGCTGCCGCACTCGCTCTTTTAGAGTCCAAAGATATTGCTCATGGCCCACTGGAAGCTCTATTCACAATTGATGAGGAAACCGGAATGACCGGTGCCTTCGGACTAGAACCAGGACTGCTTCAAGGAGAGATTCTCTTGAACCTGGATACGGAAGATGAGGGTGAACTCTATGTTGGCTGTGCTGGGGGGATTAATGTCAATATTTCCTGGGAATCTCCATTTGATGTGACACCCAGTGGTAGTCAGGCTTATCGAGTTGCTTTGAAGGGACTGAAGGGAGGTCATTCAGGAGTTGATATTCATCTTTATCGAGGCAATTCCAATAAACTACTCATTCGATTTCTCAAAACGGCATCCCAAAAGTACAACCTACGCTTAGCCTCTTTTGAGGGTGGAAGCTTGCGTAACGCAATCCCAAGGGAATCCTTCACGACCCTTGTTCTACCTGAAGGCCAGAAAGAACAGTTTCTAAAAGATCTCCGAGAATTTGAACAAACACTGCAAAGAGAGCTAAAAGTAGCAGAACCTGGTTTGAGCCTTACTGCAGAGGAAATCACTTGCCCCACCTCAGTACTGGAGGCCTCCTTTCAAACAACCTTGCTTCAGGCTTTAAACGCTTGCCCTAATGGCGTTCACCGCATGAGTGATGAGATTCCAGGCGTCGTTGAAACGTCCACGAACCTGGGTGTGATTCGACATGAAGAGGGGCAATTTAAGATTCAATGCCTAATTCGCAGTTCTCAAGACAGCACAAAGAATGATTTAGCAGAGATGGTTAGCAGTGTTTTTGAGTTGGCTGGCGCGGAAGTCACCAAGAGTGGTGCCTATCCGGGCTGGAAACCCGATATGTCGTCACCAATCCTCGGCGTTTTCCGCAAAGTATACAATGATCTTTTTGACAAGGAAGCAGCCATCAAGTTCATTCACGCCGGACTGGAATGTGGGTTATTGGGAGCGATCTACCCAAACTTAGATATGCTTTCTATTGGGCCTACAATTCGAAACCCTCACTCTCCCTCAGAAGCGGTAGAAATTGCCAGCGTGGAAAAATTCTGGCGCTTTCTAGTGGAAGGACTCAAGCATACTCCTGAAAAGTAGGCTTGCCTAATCAGGTTCAACAGTATGGGGAAGGCTAATCATAAAAGTAGTCCCCTTACCTTTCTGGCTGTCACAATGGATGCTGCCCTTTAACTTCTGGGTGATCAGATTGAATACGATGTGCAATCCCAACCCGGTTCCACCCCTACCTCTGGTGGTCGTAAAGAAGGGAT
>NVSR01000027.1 GCA_002401295.1 SAR324 cluster bacterium
TGCTTGCGCAGAGTTTTGATCATCTCAAAATCAATGCCAATCATGTCAAAGAGACCTGCTGAACATTCAGCTTTTTGTCCCTTCAAGATAGAGAACTGCTCTGTACTACCCCAATCTTGATAGAAAGTGGGATCATCTTGGATAGAAGGAATCTGATCAGCATAGCTTTTACAGCGTTCGCTGATGAAGGCCCTTCCTGCTTCCGATCGTAGACAAGAGCGGAACGTTTCGGCTCCACTTTCCTGATAATAGCGGAATAGATCTAAAGCAAAGTCAGGTAATTGCTTGGAGGAGATATAATCAACCTTCTCAGCCATTTCGATGACATTACTGTGTTCCTTACCACCGATCAGGATATTGTAAGCGGGGAACCTAACGCCATCTTTCTTACCAGCACGACCAAAAAAGCCCAAATCAGCTCGTTGGTGATTACCACAGGAGTTAGGACATCCGGAGATATGAATCAGATTTTGATCAATCACTTGATCCAAATCCAAATCACTGGCAAAGAGTTTTTCCTGGATCGCGTCAGTCAGACCTCTAGATAATCCAACACCCAATGTACAAGTTGATGCTCCCGTACAGGAAATCATATTTCCAGCAAAGATCGGCTTATCAGACAAAGTCGCTAACTTGGAAACCGCGTTGAATACATTGCCCAGATATTCTGTGGGGATGTTACGCAAAAATACATTCTGGTTGATGGAAAATCGAATTGAATTGTCTCCAAAATTCTCCGTCAAGTTTGCCAGAGCAATGCCATCTTCGTTTGTGATATCTCCCAAACGCAAGGGAATCCTGATTTGATGCAGGCCCGCTTGCTTTTGATTGATTACATTTCGCTTATTCCAGAGAGCAAAGGCATCCTGATCTGAAACATCTTCCGCTTGGTATCCTGCTTTGACCTCAGCCACATTGGTGATTTCCGGCAGCTTTAATTCCAGGTCGGGTACTCGTTCCAATACGTCAAAATAATTGAAGAAGAGTTCTTTAAACTTCTCTTCTCCCAATTTTTCCCATAGCCACTTGATCTTCGCTCGACTTCGCTGACGTCGATTGCCATGCTTATCAAACATAACTTTCATGGCCTTGACCACATAATACACTTGGTCATCAGCGACCCAGTCCAGCAATACTTTTCCTTGCTTGGCAACGGCTCCCATCCCACCRGARGTGTAAACGAGGAATCCTYTTTTACCATCTTGCATCTTGGCAATGAAACCAAGACAGGTWGCRGTRGCCTGGATGTTATCCTTTTCCGTATTGGAAAAACTGATCTTGAAYTTTCGAGGCAGATTCCARGAATCCTTCTCTAATAACATACGAGAGGTCAGGGCGATGCCGTAAGGCGCTACATCAAAGACTTCATTCGGTAGGATACCGGAATCATGAGCAGCCATAATATTACGGATAGTGTTACCACCACCACCTCGTCCAGCCAAGCCGACGACAGCTAATTTTTCATGCACAGCCAGCACATCTTCCAATTGCACGTAATGCAACTGCAACTCTTGGCGTGTGGTCACATGGAAGTGGGAAGATCCATACTCTTCCGACAATTCCGCTACTCGTCTCAACTGTGCTGGGGTGACACCACCTGTGGCACAGCGGATCCGCATCATAAAGGTGCCTTTCTCTCTCTGCTCATAAACCCCTTGGCCTACTCGAATTCCTTTGAATTGAGCAGCAGGAATTTTGCCGTCTTGAAAGTCCTTAATTTGTCCACCAAAGTGCTCAATGTCACTAGGGAGAGTCGAGGGAATATCGTAGAATCGCATGGTACTTTCCTTTTTATTCTTCCAATAAATTAGAGAACTTTAGATGATAACTTCCACAAGTTCTTTTTCAACAACACCTTTCCTTACTTTGAAGGAGTTTACAACTGGCTCTTCCGCTGCCAGGGAGACAATCACATAACTGATCGTCGGATCATAGGCCAAACGGATATCTTCTTCCGACATGCGTGAAGGTGTCTCAGGGTGACTGTGATAAACAGCACTGACTTTCCTTCCCGCCTCACGGATTTTTTTGATCGTAGCAAATTGCTCTTTGGGATCTAGAGTATAGTGATCCTCAGCCTGATCCACATTGATCAGGGGATAGGCAATATCCACCAAACCATCGGTTTCAGCCAGATACCCACAGACTTCAATCGGAGTATCCGCCTTGGCATGAGCGATGATTTGATCCCGTACTTCCTGTTTGATTTTCATGCTTCCCTATGCTTTCGGCTTCAAGTCACAGATGGGCAATTCGCCATCGACTAATTCCGTGATCACCGGATCGCTGCCACAGACGGGGCAATTGTCCTGATGCTTCAATTTAATATTACGGAATTCCATATCCGAGGCATCAAACGTTAAGAGACGATTCGTCAATAACTTGCCTGCACCCGTCAAATATTTTAAAGTTTCAGCTGCTTGCATGGTTCCCAGCATTCCAGCGATGGCACCCAGCACACCGGCGGAGGAACAAGTCGGTACAGAATTCGCGGGAGGCGCTTCCTTGAAAACACATCGGTAACAAGCTGTTTCACCGGGGATAATCGTCATGGTCTGACCGGTAAAACGTAGAATTCCACCGTGAGAGTAAGGAATTTTTGCCATCACACAAGCGTCATTGATCAAGAACTTTGCCGCAAAGTTATCCGTTCCATCGATCACAAAATCATAACCCTCGATGATCCCAAGGATATTGTCGGCATTGACGAATTTCTGATAGGTCTTGACTTGCACGTCAGGATTGATAGCACGCATTTTTTCAGCGGCTGAATCTACTTTGGGTACATCCACATCTTTGGTGAAATGGATGATTTGACGTTGCAAATTGGAAAGATCCACCACATCGGCATCCACGATACCAATGGTCCCTACACCGGCAGCCGCCAGGTAAAGTCCGATGGGAGATCCCAAGCCACCCGCACCAATGATCAGGACTTTGGACTCCATGATTTTCATCTGCCCTTCAATCCCAATGTCTTTCAGGATAATATGTCGACTGTATCTTTCTAATTGTTCTTCTGTAAAATCAATCATATTGCTTCTAGCCCCTTGATAATGTCGTCTTGTAAATCATCCAAGTCTTCAATCCCTACAGAAAGACGAATCATGGTGGGTCGAACCCCCATGGACAAGCGTTCTTCAGCGCTGTATTCGCAGAAAATCGTAGAATAGGGATGAATGATCATGGTTTTATTGTCATTCACATTGGTAGCACGCTTGATGAGTTTCAAAGCATCCATAAACTGAAAACAAGCCTCCTGGCTTTCCAGATCAAAAGTCAGGATACCGCCGCCTTTGCCACCGAAATACTTCACTCCCAATTCATAATAGGGAGAGCTCTTCAAACCGGGATAATGTACGGAGACTACTGCGTCTTGTCCATCAAGGAATTCTGCGACTTGCTTGGTATTGGCACAACTTTGGTTGACCCTCAGACTCAAGGTTTCCAAGCCCAAGGATTGCAGGTAAGCATTATGGGCCGACAAGCAGGATCCCATGTTCCGATAAACTTCCTGACGCAAAGCCGAGATCAGGGCCATGGGGCCTCGTGTCTTGGCTCGTTCCACCAGTTTGGGTGATTGCTTCCAGTTGAAATTCCCATGATCAATGATCAAACCACCTACGGAGGTGGCACCACCGGAAATATATTTCGTGCTGGAAAGAATCTCAATATTCACACCAAACTTTTTGCCTTGAAACAAGTAAGGCGTRGTGACCGTRGAATCCACRATCAAAGGMACTTGGCGTGCTTTAGTGATGGCACCGATGGCTTCAAAATCCGCAATTTCCAAYCCYGGGTTGGTCATGGCTTCCAGAAAAACCGCGCGGGTATTCTCGTCAATCGCCTGTTCCACCTCTTCAGGGTTGTTCATGGAAACGTATCGAACTTCCAGTCCCCAGTGCTTCAATGTGTGTTCGAAGAGGGAATAGGTATTCCCAAAAATGCTCTTGGTACTGACAATGTTGGTACCCGTTTCGGCCAGAGTCAGAATCACATCGGCAATGGCCGCCATGCCCGAAGAAACGGCGATCACACCCATAGCATTCGAGATCAAGCGAACTCTTTGTTCAAAATCATCCACAGTGGGATTCGAGATTCTACTGTAGGAGTGACCCGGCTTTTTTCCCTCAAAGGCTAGCTGGATATCCCGTGACGTCTCGTATTCGAAAGCAACGTTATCATATACCGGCGTTCGTAGCGCACCATGCACATCTTTCTTGAAGCGCATTCCGTGAATAGCCTTTGTGGAAAAACCTTTCATTTACTGCGCTCCGCCACCCATGAAGTAAAGAAACTCTACCTCATCCTGATCCTTCACGATTTGCGTATCATAATTCTCACGATCCACAAATTCACCATTCAGCTGAACAGATACCATATCTGGCATTTCCACATCTTTGACTTTCAGTAGGTTGGTTACTGTAATGTTACTTTCTTCCACTACTTGTGCTTCGCCATTTACCTTAATTTCCATAATCACTCTGTCGGATTCGAAGTGTTGTCATTTGATTGGATCAAAACCGGAACTACTCGGAAATAGGTTCACTCTGTCCCCGAGAAAGGAAACATAAAAAACCAAGCTCCGGATTCGACCCAATTAAAAGCGATGAAGGCTTTAAGTTCTATAACCTGATCAATTTAGTCAAGTTATAAAAATTGAGAAGAAAAAGCTTCGTTACAAAGACAATACAGATTATGGAAATAAAGGCCCCCTTTGAGGGAATTAGGAAGGTAGCACCTTATTTTTATTCAGCCAGTAGAGACTACTCAAGGGCAGGTTTTGCTTTGCCTTCCTCTCCAACCCCTATGGAAGAGAATTTTCAACCTACTATCGTTTTATAACTACATTTACATTTTATAGAGAAGCGCTTGTAAATAAGGCAAATCGATTAATTTTATATACTTCATAAGGAATAGTTTTGAAGTCAGTTTTTGGCGCTCATTTTTCTGACTAAAAACTCACAGAATACATTGATTTTAAATATCAATGTAAGTTTTGAAGCCTCCGCAAAGAGTGGAGTTCCAGATCAGCTTAAGGCAATTAAAAAATCAAGTAAGAAGGCTGGGGCAACAGGATCTTTGGCGTGTAGAAATATCAATTAGATTGATAAAGCTTTGGCAGATACTTCTGCTTTTGTGATTAGTAACTTTGGTGATTTACAGGAACCATTGTAGGTGAAATTCTGATCAGCCAATACAGTACCCATCTATCAATTTTAAAGAAGAGTTATAAACAGTATGAAAGACTTTGTTCAATTTATAAATCGAACAGGAATAACCTACCTGTATTGCATTTTTATTTTTTTCCTTGGCGGGATTGTTGTTTCAAACAACTTCTCCTTGCTTATCACAAAGATCTGCCTGGGTATTTTTGCAGTGGTATTTCTATTGACGTATATTACTTTTTTAGTGCTTGAGCGGCGGAAGAAGGCAGCAGTTGAGGCTAAGGATGAAAATCAGGTCGAGTCAAATCGGGTAGACCCACAGAAATAGCTGGTACACACTAGAGTCTACCAGTGGAAAAGAGCCATTTTGAGGCTTACAATTGTGTTTTTGGAGGCAAAAACACAATTGTAAAGGTAGTATTTTGGTAAGAGCGAAGAGATGTCTTGCCTAAAAGGCCATCCTTTTTTTGTCCCCTCCAACTTCCCCCCAGTAGGAGAGAAGATATTAGATTTAACACTAATCAATGAAGATTTATTGATTTTTATTAATAATCACGATTTAATTTAGTAAATTGCGTATTTCTGCTAAATTCTCATGCTTACCTATTTCAGTAAGCCGGTCAATTTGCTGTTTCAGTGCACCAGATAACTTGACGTTTCTAAATGATGCCACCAACTCAAAGAGCTGGTATCGAAGGTCAAGTATTAGGTCTTGAGGAATTCCTTTTGGCATTGGGTTCAGCTGAAACTGCTGTAGCTCATTGAAGTCTTGTAGTCGTGTACGCTGCTCCAATCCATTAATCTGTAAAAATAAAAATTCAAAGTCAGACAAAGCGAACAAATCCGATACCTTTTGAATCAGCAGTGAAACAGACTGAAGGCCAGTATTCATTACTGCGGGATGACCATGGAAAGCCGTTTGGATCAGAAGGGTTAACAAATTTCGAAGATTTATCTTTTGCTTGTTCGCTTCACCAGTTAATAACCAGGCCTGAATTGCTTCTATGACTGCTTCTTGATTTTCCTGATTATAAAAAAATACCGCCTTTTGCATTTCTTCCTGTGCCTTGGCCGGGCTTAATACTTTGGCCCAGCTTAAGAAGGGTAACAAGCGGTGAGTAATAACATCATCTGCTTTTAGCTGTTCATAAAATTCATAAAGCCCTTCTTTTAGATCGGTATTCAACTCGTAAGAATGGAGAGGGACTATGAAGGATAGGCATTTAAAACCCAACTGGAGAGGGTCAGAAAACCCAAAGGGATCAGTAGTATTCTTATTCTTTTGATAATATTTCACCATCCAATTGATAACTATTTCCAATTCCTCTTGGCTCCATTGTTCTATTACCCCTCCACCACTACTCCAGGGGGTCTTTGTGGCTGTCCAAAAGGTGTTGAGTAAATCCCTACCTTCCATCCAATAGTTGATCTGAATGGCATTACCAAAGGATTGCATCAAGCCCTTACGCATCTGAGGAATTAGCTTGTGTCCTATTAATTCTCCATATTTCGCTGAAACCCATTGAAAAAGATTTACATTTTTAGGCCAACCTTCTCCATTAACTCGTGACCAGATAACCTTAGCAAAATTCTTAATCTGCCCCTTATTGAGCCAGCCACGTTGTCCCAGAAGAGCAAGACGAGTGATTGCTACTTTTCTAGTATTTCCATCCTCCTCCATAGCCTGCTCCATGATCCAATGTACAGCCTCTCTCCATTCCTGATTTTGGACCGGGCGTACCCCTTCCATTACTCTTCTCCCAAATAGATGTTGAATTGGATTTGGAAATTTTAAGCCTTGATGGGCAGCTTCTTGACTATTCAGGATAGGAAAGCACAGTAATCTATGTAACGATTTGACCACAGCCAAATTACTGAGATTATAAATTATCCTTCGTAGCAAATTGGGGTAAGCATCTTCAAAACCAAAGACTTCTCGATGGCGTGGCCCCGTCCAACTCAGCGCCTCATGAAGTAGCTTTTGTAACTCTGAATCAGTTAAGCGGCAGGTAAACCGAGAAAGGACTTCCAGAGCATGGTTCAAGCTTCCATGCTGGTTAATCCAATGGTTAACTTTTCCTTTCTTAAGTGATTCAGCCAACTCTGTCTTTACAGCCCGATAAGTTAATTCATACCCCCAAGTGACATCCTCTAGACTCAGGACCTGCATTCTCGTCATGTTGAGATAAATACTGGTGACCTGCGACACACCACTTCTCAAAAGATAAACAAGAGCAACACGAAAATTGCCAAACATTTCCAAAGCGGTGAAACATTCTTTGGTACCTAGGTTTATATTAGAAATTAGTAATCCCCAAGTATAAGGCAGATCAATCCACCAAATTGCCCAACGAAGTTGTGTTAAATTCAATCCTGTATTAGTAAAGTAACCAGAGTTGAAACTAATTCCTTGTGAATGGCTAAAGAGATCAAATTTTTTTTCTTTGCTCTTACTTTTAGATACTTGGGGAAAACCTTGCGCCAGTTTATCTTTGATTGTTTCAATCTCATGCCAAGGGTTGGTACCAAAGCTTTCTAACCTTTTAAATCGCTCTCTTCGTATAGGTTGATACTCGATACTCGCCCCGATAGGTTCCAAAAACTTATCTTCTAGGTCGGCGGAGATTTGATCAAGTAAGCTCTTTTTATTAAAGTCTGAGAGGCCATGAAAATGACGGGTTTTATTCAAAACCAATGTTGCTTCCACTTCCGTCCAAGTTGGTGGTTCCACCATTCTCGATTGAAATTCTTTCGGTAAATTAGGGTATTCTTGCTCAAACTCCTTCATTTTCAACCGAAATTCTTTCGGCAAATCAAGGAGTTCTTGCTCAAATTCTTTCGATTGATCATGCCGTTGACGCTGTAGACGTCCCTTCAATGATGTCCAGTCAAATTGGTAAAGCTGTTGCCCGAGCAAATTCTCTTTCTGATCAATCAAATCTTCCAACAGTAGCCCCCAACCTTCAATCTGTCGGATAAAAGCCTGTTTTTCTGATCTACCGCTCTCTGTAATTTGCCTCATCAACCTATCCAGGATTTGCTTTGCTAAGTCTTCTTGACCTAATTTATAGCCTAAACCTGTTCTAAGAAGTTGCCACTGGGCCAAATGTTCTGTTTGGGGCCAATTCTTCCATTCTTGTAATGCCTCTTCTTTTTTGTAGTTATTAATCAAAAAAGTGATTTTTTCAAAAGTGAGAAACGCCAAATCTTCTACTTGAAAAGATACTTTCTCCAATCTTTTGGCTAAAGTTTCAAAGGCAACTAAATCATGCATGAACCGAAGATGATAAAGCCAAAAATGAGCAATCTGTAGAATATTCCTCTGAATTTCCTTACCTTGTTGCTTGAATACTTTACTGTCATGAAGAAAGAGAGTGAGATGCTCTTGTAAGGATTTTTCCTCACTTTGAGGTAAAATGGGATCACTACAGTGATGCTGCAACCAACAGATCCGTGCCAAAACCGATAGACTCTGCAAGTTCGGTTTAGTCTCTCCCAAGTACTTCTCTAATAGGTGTAAGCTGTCTGAGTAGAGTTCATCATGAAGTTGTTCTCTCAATTTATTGGGAAAGATAACCCAACCAGGATAGAGTTTTTCCTGTTGATCCCAATAATCAAGCCATTGCTGTAAAGCAATAGTAGGGTCAATACCTCGCATCTGGCTTAAATCAGGCTTGGCTGTCAACTCTTCTAAGGTAGAGAAATTACTTGCGGGCTGTTTCAGCAGAATCATTGGATCGGTAGTTTTAAGAGGCCACTGAAATAGCTTGGGGGATTGTTGATGGATAAGCGATTTAAAAAAAAGCTCCAAGGCCAAATAATATTGATTGGAAACATTTTGTTGCCCATGCCTTATCAGGGTATACAGATCCAGTGGAATGATTCCCTTTGACTTGAGTTCATCCTCTTTCAACTTGGAAAAATTAAACACCCCACACAGATAGATCTGTTGGGCATGTTCTGAGAGTTTTTCCTTGATCCAGGCATGCCACTGTAAAAAATTAGGATCATCTCCCGAAAAACCAATCAAGACCAAAGGGCCTTCAATCAATGCCTGTCGAACTGTATTGACGAACAGCGAATGAGTAACCGGATAACCTTTATAATCAGACTGAGAAATAATAAAAGGACGATGAGCAGGAAAACTACCATGCAGCTTGATAAGTCTTGGCCTCTCCGTTCCCGATAGGTCAGCCTGTGTCTCTACCAATTGATAAGACTGTTGCTCACTACTCGAAGGGTCACGTGCCTGCTCAATCAATGAATCATAATTGGTGGTAAAAATATCCGCCCAATTAACCTGCAACAATAATCTATATAAATCATTAGGCCTATACTCTTCCCAGGGAAGCTCTTGCATCAACCTTTTATCTAAATAACCACGACCAAAACGTTCCTGGTAGGACTGAAAAATTTCTAGAGGATTTTCTCCGTGATACTTTCGGTTTGGTTCTAGCTCACTAAAAAAGGGTTTAATCAATCCTGTCCAATCAGGCATTTCAGGTGCATTGGGATATTTTTTCTCAGCATTCCGGCTAAACCCAGCACCTATCATTGTCGACGGCCTCCCATAAGCTTCAGGAGAGCGGAAATGGAGCTTCAATTTGTTTAAGTGTGCTTCAAATTCAGTCAGTTCCATAATCCAAATAATTTAAATTCATAACCTAATTTTTCAACTCAATATAGAAATCAGTACAACTATTTGGTTGAATTTTTCAGATGAAGCTACTTCATTTCAATATGATGAAGGATATTATAATGTTAAAAAATGATGTGCTTAGCTAGCAGAATGATATTTTTTCCTTCCATAAATGAAAACGACGATCGAGACATCACAGTTTATTAAGAAGTTGAATGTAATAATTTCTTTCCATAAAATCAATCAACTTAACTCTATAACCACATTTTTGATGCAAAAGAAAAAATGTAGAACTTCTCAGATATTACAAAAACAACATCAGTAATATTAGACAAATACACCAATTCACTTCATTGTAGGGTGGGATGATGATACATCGGGTGTTTTACTAAAAGGGTAACCAGTGGTGGATGGAGGGAAGTTTGAGAGCCACCAACTTCCCTTAAATTTTATTAGATTTACAGAAGAGATTCCGGGATCGGGTCGTAATCTTTCCAAGCAACATATTGAATACAATAATATTTATTTTTTTTAAACAACGAATTTGATCGCCTCTGTTCGGATTTTTGATATCAAAAATACAAATATAGGATTCCTTGATTATGGCAACAAGTTCCTGGGGATATCAAATTAGAGCGCTAAATCCCATCATTTCAAGCAGGGACTACGGCTCATTGGATACTATACTAAAAGGCCAATCGTTTGTTCATTTTAGAATCGGGATTTTATCTGAGGGAATGAGGATTTGTATGCTTCTTCCAAGGCCTCGCGTTCTTTTAATCAAACCGAGGCTTTCTAATTTCACCACCATCTGATGAGCGGTGGCAGGAGTCACTCGAAAATATCTCTGCATATCTGCTTCAGCCGGAGGACGGCCATTGATCTTTAGATAGCATGAGATAAATGAAAGGTATTGGCCTTGTTTTTCAGTAAAGCTGGCCCCAGTTGTTTTTTTCAATACTTTTTCCTTACTCTAAAGTATATCTGGGCAGGGCGTGGCCCCTGTTAGCTTCAGCGCCCTCTCTGCAGTAATACTTTGTTAGCAGTTAACTCTTCAAGGCGCTCAGCCAGCCATATTTTGATAATGGACTGACGCGTTACACCAACACGGCTAGCCTCTTTATCTAAAGATTCGATCATCCAAATAGGAAAATCAACATTCACACGCCTCTGGCCTTGCATCGTTCTTCTTGCCTTGGATAAGTCTAAAGCATCCAGGATGTCATCACCTTCATCAAATTTCTTTTCAAATTCATTAGCTTTCATATAGGGCTATCTCCTCTTTCCGTGACCGGCGTACTGAGATAATTCTAATACGCTTACCTCGGTACGTGATCACACTAGACCAATATTTTCCAGCAACTAAAGTAATAACTAAAGAACGAGGTTCATCGATTGTTTTTGCCGGAATTTCAAGTAGGTCAACATCCTCCCAAAGCTGCTGAGCATCCACAAAATCGATGCCATGTTTTTTGAGATTGGATTGACTCTTATTATCAAATTCAAATTTATTCATAGTATAGAAAATATACCTAAATTACTTTTCCCACAAGTATCCAATAGCGTAATAATAGACATTAAGGCTAATGTTGAGGATCCATTTCTCTACAAATAGCTCCTAAAGAAACCAAACCGCCCGCCTTCATTCACATCATGGACAATTCAAAATATACTCACATGCATAAAACCCATCCTTTTCAAAAAAGGAAGATATGTAAGAACTTTTGACTATTGAGATTTGCAGAGAAACATGCAACATAATGAATTAAGAGACATAATGCCCATCACCTATTAGGTATTATATCTCTGGATATCCCCTTCGGAAAAACCTGGGGGATCAATTATTAATTAAGTATTATGTCACCGGAATTGAGTATTCTTTCCCCAGAATTATACTGGAATTACCAATATAGGAAAATATGCAACAACTGATCGAGCAGAATGATTTTGTGTTGATGGAGGCCGCGATTGTCGAACCGATTCGACGTGCGGCAGAAGTAGCACTGCACCCAACCCTGGTAAATGCGCCTCTAATCTATTCGGAAAAAGGCAGGCAAGCATTAGCGAAGCAGTACCAAGCTTATATTGATGTCGCATCCGCTGCTAAGTTGCCGATCATTCTTTGTGCCCCTACTTGGCGAGCCAATCAAGAACGAGTTGAGGCATCTGAATTCAACAGGAATATCAATGCTGATGCAATTCAATTTGTCCGCAAGATTAAGGACAATCAGGTGACCAATATTTCGGGAATCAAAGTTGGTGGTATGATTGCGTGTAAAAATGACTGCTATAAACCGGAAGAGGCACTCTCTATTCAAGAAGCAGCAGAGTTCCATGCATGGCAGATTAATCACCTTTCCGAAAGTGGTGCTGATTATATTATGGCTGCCACCATTCCAGCTGTGAGCGAGGCGATTGGTATTGCCAAAGCAATGGCAGCAACTAAGACTCCCTATATCATCAGCTTTGTGATTGATCGGACAGGAAGTGTCTTAGATGGCTCCACTTTAAGTGAGGCGATTGCCGCAGTTGATGAGGCGGTCACTCGAAAACCTTTGGGGTATATGGTCAATTGCTCTTATCCTTCCTTTTTATGTGTTGAGCAACAACCCTCCTCCCTGTTCAAACGTCTGATTGGATTCCAGGGTAATGCCTCATCATTAGATCATTGCGACCTGGATAATGCAGATCAGCTGGAAGTCAATCAACTCTCCGAATGGGGCCAAGAAATGGTAAAATTAAATCAATCCTTTGGAATCAAAATTTTGGGTGGCTGTTGCGGCACGGGCAAGGAACATCTCAAATTACTGGTAGATCATATTAAGGGGACATAATACCATACGCATCAGGTTAAGGCAAAAATGTATAATATTAATTAGTTACAATTGTATTTTAGATGGTATATAAGGGCTTAAAAGGAAAACGCTTTGGAAAGGAACATAGATAAGGGACTTCTGCTTCCATTTGTTCCCACGTGGTTTTTCGCTTTCTTTTTTGCAGGCATAGCAGTTGGAGTTGAGGTGACCACAATAGTACTTCAACTTGTTGTTTTAAATTATTTATCAGTAATAAATAGAAACTTTTAGCATTGATTAAAAACCATTGAAAGAAGAGGTGAGGACTCAACTCTCGTCGCTCGTAATGATAAACCCGGTGAGCGGTAATTGTGAATAAGGTCTGTAAGAGTAAGATGGCAATGAGCCTACTGTAGAGAATCGTCTCAATTCGATTGGCCGTCGTGCCTTGTAAATAATCCAACTTCAATAATCCTTTCCACCTTTTAAAGGTGAGCTCGATTTTCCATCTGAGCCGATAAATTGTTCCAATGACTTCGGTAGACCACATGGTCTTTGGAACATTGGTTATATAAAAGGAAAACTCCAAGAGTGTTAATTGCTCTTTCGTTAATTTGCGTCCCTTGGTTTGTGCTTTACGCTTTGCTACTCGTTTACGGTGAATAGCGATTGTCTCCGGTAAGCGGTAAGCAATGAGACGACTGTGAAGTTTCCGAGCCCCCACGTAAAGCCACTGGTCGATTGTATTTTGACTTTTGGGAATGGATGACAGGTAGGTAGGCAAATTGATACGATCAACTCCTTCAGCCTCCAAATAAAGTACAGTATTCACCTTGAGGCGACTCAAATAATAGGCCTGATAATTTCGATCTATCAGCTCAAACCAAGCTAGAGAAAAATAGCCTAAATCTCTGAGGACTAAATCACCTGATTGAATAAAGTCGAATATTTTTTGCCCATGAGCTGCATCTGTTGATTTGGACTCCGTTACTTCGATATCCAGAATTTTGGCTTGGCGCAAATCTTCAATTACATGTAGTTTCACTCCAGCCTTGGTTCCTTTACCTCCACAGCCAGCGAAGGCAGAGGAAAGTTGTGGTTGTAACGTACACACGCTACTATCTTCACAGAGAATTTGATTAAAAGGTTCTAAAACAGCTGGTTCCACCCCTTGAATATCAATTTTTCGCAGTGTTTCCAAACAGTGCTGAAATACTGCTTTAACAAACATGGTTGTTTCCAGTTTATTGAGCCGTTCACTCAATGATTGAGGCGTCAAGGTTATTTTTGGAAGCTGTCATTGCAGTCCGTTTCGTTGAATAATTTTATGCTCCTTTGAAAGTTTTGTGAGGATCTCTGGGGAAAGAATTTGCTCCAAAGCATGGGCTACTTGAGAAAGATCAGTTAATTTTTTCTGCATGGGGATACTCCTGTGATTAAGTTTTTGTGTAGGAACTTAACCTTATATCACAAGAAGGATCCCCATGTTAAATGCACTGATATTGTTCTTTTTCTCTTAACCTGATGCGTATGGGATTATGTCTCCGGAACTCCCCAGAACTCCCTCGTGGAACTCCCCGGATCTCCAGGATAAGATCTTTTAAAGTGGCGGGATTGGAGAAAATATATTTTGGAGCGTTAATGTTTCAATCTGATATTTTGTCCATTGACAGCGATTTTTAAAAATATACTTTATATTATCAAAAGTAGCCTTTAAAGAAAACTTGAGTTAAAAAGAACTAACTCGTTACCCCGAGCAAATCGATTTTATCCTCCTGTCTATTTTTACTACAGAACCCTCCAACTCAAAATAAGACTTAAAGAATGAAGTTTTTTATATCAGCAGGCATTGTACGAAATATCATTTCGGGAATAACACAGACCGGTCTTGATTCAGAAAAACTTGTGACTGAGTCGAAAATATCCCAAAAAGAGGTCAATGATCAGAACGGTTTTATTGACGCAAAAAAAGTATGTCATCTTTACGATTTGATAGAGGCATCAGGGCATGCAGATTTTGGAGTTCAATTGGCAGAACAAGAGGGACATGGATATTCAGTAGCAGGTTATATCACCATGAACAGCCCTTTAATAGAAGACAGCTTGAGAAATGCGATTCGTTTTTATGGGTTGGTATCTAATATTTCTAAGTTGTCACTGGAAATTAAAAATAATCAGGTGGAATTAATTTGGAGCTATCAGGATGTTGGCTCTCCTATTCCTAGGTCGATGATTGATGGTGGGATGTTCAGTGCTTGCCTTATGTTTCAAAAAGCCTTGGGAATTGCATATAAGCAGGCAATCAAAGCGGTGTGTTTTCAGTATAAGCAACCTGCAGATATCAGTGACTACAAGCGGATATTTAGGTCCGCTCTACTTTTTCAACAGCCTAGGAATTCTATCATTTTTGACGCTTCTATTCTATCTGAGCCAGTTTTAGGGAGTGATTCAGCCTTAAAACACTTGATGGAACAACACGCAATGAACATGTTTAAGAAGCTTCCCGAACCGTCCGGTTTTTTGGAGGAATTCCGAATGATTCTACGACAGAAACTGTCTGTGGGAGAAGCCAACGCCACAATAATTGCCAAGCATCTTCATATAAGCACCAAAACTTTGCAACGAAAACTTAAATCAGAAAGCACTGTATTCAAAGATCAACTCTCCCTTGTCAGGCAAGAGCTCGCCATCAATTATCTAAGTAAGTCCTTCTCCCTAATCGACATTACTTTTTTATTAGCTTACTCAGAGCAAAGCGCTTTTACCCGAGCTTTTAAGGGGTGGTTTAATACTTCCCCTTCAGAGTATCTAAAGTCTCATCAGAGTGAGTTCACTCCTTAAAATTTTACTCCGACAGTCAACAGTGGTAGTGTGAGAACCGACTCTAACTCTATCTCTTTCTCTGTAATTTTATCGGCATCATCTTGGACTTTAATAGGAATTGCTAAGGTTGCCTGTAAATAGGTACTGCTGCTTAGTTCAAATCGATAACCAAGTTCAGGAGCCAGGTAGGTGGCGTAAACAGTACCAATTTTTACATCATTATCTTTCAGTTCATAAACATCATAACTCAGCAATGCACCCCAGAAAAAACCCAGATGATTGGAATTGAAATAGTAATTATAGTAAAATTCAACACCTTGGTTATCCACATCGTATTCTCCTGATTTAACAAAGATAAAATCCCGACTTTTTTCATTCAAGGGGGTTGAAAAAGCCATGACTCCATAGCCCCAGTGACCATCTTCAAGTCCAATCGTTCCCCCTACACCTCCAAACAGGGGTTGAACTAAATCAATCTCCAGATTGATCTTTTGGGATTGACCCAAAGCAGCAGGATTAATTGAAAGCAGTAATATGAGTGCAAAAAAGAGTGTTTTCATGATTGAATCCTGAGCTTGAATTATTCGAAATTGTAAATTTTAGCTGATATAGGATTGACATTACCTACAACTTTTTTAAAAATTAAAAGCTAATTTAATAGGGTTTTCTCTGAAATAAAAAATGAAGTAGAAATTTGGAAATCACCCAAGTAATTCGCCCCTTTTATTAAAAACGAGATGTATTCTATGATATAAATCCACCAACTGCAGCGATCATCTGATAAAAACGTAATGGTAGTCTTGACAAAGAGGGACAATATTTTGACCAATCAAGACAACTTTTCTTGCTAAGTTTTTTTGGGATTATTGTATTCGGGGGACATTGTATTCGGGGTAGAGTAAGGAACTGGTAAGCCAGCCCCTCCTCATCAAACCGTGCATGTGGTTCTCCCGCACACGGCTTTCCGATGTGTTTCTTCCATCGAGCATGCGTTTTACGCCAAGGAGCTGAGGTTGGGATCTTAAAAAGTTGATAGTCTCACGTAAGTAAACCGAGCAGCCGTCCTGCTCCAAGATCGTATTTTGTGGCGCTTGCGAAGATGTTTTAGCAGCCTCTGCTCCACATAATACTTGATTTTAGAGAGTACCCTCGTTGAATTTCCAAAGTAGAAATAACCTATCCACCCTCTAACCACTTGATTTATTTCCTTAATCAAAGTTTCTATAGGCACACTGGTTAGCTTCCTTCCAGTTAGAGATTTAATGTGGGTTTTAACTTTCTTGATTGCCTTCTCTGACGGTTCAACATGAGGATAGAATTTCCCCGTCCGCTTGCTTTTCAACATTCGGATATTAAACCCCAGAAATTTAAAGCTCTCTCGACAAGCATCCACCTCATGAGTTTTCGCTTCATTTAAGGTTAATCCCAAACGTTCCAAAACTCTCTTCACAACAGCCTTGGCCCTTTGAGTCCCCCTTGAACATAGTACGACAAAATCATCCGCATAGCGGATAATTGTAGTACCAAAACGTTCTTCAAGTCGGTTTCTCACCCAAATTCTATCTAACAGGTGTAAGTAAAGATTGGACATTAATGGAGAAATCACACCACCCTGAGGAGTCCCAAGGGAGTTATTCTTTCCACCACCTATTATCCGCTTTTTTCCATCTTTCTCAATTGAAATAACTGGAGCTTTAAGCCACATTTGTAGCAAAC
Organism: SAR324 cluster bacterium; assembly: GCA_002401295.1. Lineage (GTDB taxonomy): Bacteria > SAR324 > SAR324 > XYD2-FULL-50-16 > XYD2-FULL-50-16. The sequence goes on from NVSR01000027.1 coordinate 17,142, forward strand.
TCAGTACATTCCGATCCGCAATACGCTCAGCCACAACTCTCATTAATTTAGAGTGTGGAATGGTATCAAAGTATTTCGAAAGATCAGCATCTAGCACCTTCGTTCGTCCCCTCAGCAGGGATTGGCTGATGGCCTTCAATGCATCATGGGCTCCACGACGTGGACGGAACCCATAGGAGTGATCCATAAAATCCGCTTCAAAAACTGGTTCGATTACTATCTTAGTAGCCATCTGGACCACTCTGTCACGGATAGTAGGAATTCCCAACGGACGTTTTTCACCATTACCATTTGGAATCATTACTCGTTTTACTGCTTGTGGTTGATATCTCCTTTCTTTTAATTCACTGCTCAGTTCACATAAAAATTTGTCTATCCCTATTATTTCTTTGATGTCCTGGAAATCTACCCCATCAATACCGGGGCTGCCTCCATTACGACGGACGCGCTTGTAGGCATGTTCGAGAATGTCATACCTGCAAATTTTGTCATACAAAGCGTAGAAGCGATAGCTTGGTTCCAACTTGGCTTTACGGTATAGCTTCCTCTGAAATGTCCTGATTTTATCGTGAGTTATTAGCAACATGGCAATCCCACTATCCTCCATTTTTCGGTTGCATACACAAAGTAGGGGTCCTTTCCTAGGTGGGAGTTATGTTGTCTACCCACTTCAAACGGTACTATGACCCCCTCCGTTCTTGCTGCGCCAGCTCGCAATTCAGTAGTTGAGCCGGACATGCTTTCGTTTCCTTATACACATCCGTTAGATTCTCACATCACTCAACAGGATCTCCAGCACTGGGCTGTTATTCTTCCACCACATGCCATCCTTGCTACCCCGAAGAGTCCTATAGTTCGCTTCCATTATCTTAGAACTACAGACGGCGGTCTTCCCCACATGTCCATTGGGTCGACACTCTCAATTAGTTTACGAGGCTACATATTGGTTCACTTTCGTTACGGCCTAAGGTTTTGTCGTGAGGAACTCATGACCCCCAATTACTTGGACGCCACTCCTCCGTACTACCAGGGAGAATGGATAATTCCCTAGGTGGGACTTGAACCCACTAGAATAAAAACTGTTACTGCGAACGGACATAATACTTATCTCCTACTAAGTATTATGTCCCAAAATCCCCAGTGACTTATAAGGTACCACTTGCACACACTAAGGAATTTGGAAGAAAGAACCCTCTTTCTGTTAATACTTAAACCTATTAAATATTTGGAGTATATTGCTTTTTTCTCAGTGAGGCCGCCACGTAGGGCGGCGCTACCGTTTTTCGGCGGGGACTATTTTATTCTAATAGGCTCATCCCTTAAACTTTATAAACGTTCCAGCAATATCTCCTTCAGCTCCTGAGTTGTTAGAACTAATGGATTGGTCTTCATACTATTGCCACCACTTTCTGCAATAATCTGGTCTACATCCGCAGCAGTCATTGCATAGTGACTCAACTTTGGTATTTCCAGTATTTCCGTCCAACTCCACAGAGTTTTTTCCAATGCCGTGAGAGCGGACTGTTGATCCATTTCCAATTGATGGGACAACAATCTTCCGACCTGTGCATAGCGGTTAAGGGCAATAGCGTCAGGCTGGCGCTCTTTGAGGGCAGCAATGTTTGTTTTGGTGACAGCAGCCAGGGTAGTGCCGCAAGCGACTCCGTGGGGGATGGAAAAGTGGGCTCCCAGAGCGGCTGCGATGCCGTGAACCGCGCCTAAGCCGGTTTGTGCAAGACAGATTCCTGAAATCATCGACGCATAGGCGAGATATTCAGGCCCTGCCAAATCAGCTTCTGAGTTTTTGCTGAAGCCCAGCAAGAAGTATTCAATGCCACTCAGAGCCAAGGCATCGGTGATGGGATTGCTGCGAGGTGACGTATAGGACTCCAGGAGCTGGGTAAAGGCATCCATGGCATTGGCGACCAACTGAGGTCTGGGACAACTAGCTAACAGGTCAGGGTCAACAATCGCCACTTGTGCCGTCAATTGTTCATCCCGAAAGGATTTCTTAAAGCCCTTTTCGCTGCAGCTCAACACGGCATTTTTAGTCATCTCGCTACCCGTGCCGGCGGTGGTGGGTACGGCGATATAGGGTAACGAAGGCCCCACAAAGGTAACACCCCGCCCTACTCCCTCCAAGTGATCCATGACTGAGTTTCCTTGAGGCAATAATCCAGCGATAGCTTTTGCCGCATCCAATGGACTACCGCCACCGATACCAACGACTACCTTGAAATTGGCCTTTTTATGCTTTGCTACCGCTTGGTCAATCCACTCGGGAGAAGGCTCCCCCGGAATACGGATCAAGGACCAGCTGATGCCCAAGTTTTTCAATTCACTCTGCAACACACCCCAATGGGAACGATCAGTAAAGGAACTGCCTCCGGTCACAATCAGAACCTGATCACCGTAACCGGCGATCTCCGAAGCCAGTCGAGAGAACTCTCCGGCCCCAAACAAGATACGCGGCAGACGGGAGATGGAAAAACAACTGAGGGGCATAGGAGTAACTGTGGACATGGTCACCTTTTAAACTAGTAAATAGTACTTTGAACTAAATATTACAAAAAAGTAGCAATCGACTCCTAAAAGAGAAGATCTTTCCCTTATGAGCTATTATGAAGGGGAGCTACCACTTGATCAATTCACTCGGAAGAGGGCTCCCCCGGAAAACGGTTGAGGGAGATAGGAATAACTGTGGACACGCCCGCCTATCCAACTAATTAGACTCAGAGCGTGACGATATAATTCCAGGGTTCTTTGTCTTGGTACAACACAATGAGCAAGAGCAGCGGTAATTTGGCTTTCAGTAGGTAGGTTTTTAGTAAATCATTCCCATGGGTATTTTCAAGGTAACTACAACTTTTCCATCAGGTAAAGTTACAGTATCAACAGTATCAACGATTCCCATGGGAATGCGTCCGGAAACAGAACTTTCGTAGGTGGATTCCATGATTTCTTTATTATCCTCTGTCAGGATCAACCGGATGTGCTCGCTCATATTAACCTTTTTTAGAAGTCCCAAAATGGAAGCTTTGGCCCTTAATTCAGCACTCCTCACTCTCCGGCCCACTCCCACGGCATAGACGACCTTTTCCGCAAGATCTACGCAGCCATATTGATTCCTAATAGAACAGGATTTAGTGAATTTTCTCAATCCGCAAGTAACGGGTGTGGATGAACCACAATATCTATTATTTTCCGTATTTTGCAGTTGAACAAACTGACTATATTCTTGCCCTGCATCAAAGACAAATACTTCCGTCCAATCCTGATAACCTTCTTTTTTCACTCGAATCCTGTGGGTTCCCGGTTGAGTTTTAAAGGCCCTCAATGGTGTAATTCCCACATTTTTCCCATCAAAATAGACAGTGGCCCCCCCTGGTTGGCTATCAATGAAAGAGGTTCCAAAGTTTTGTTTTCTTTTTCCGCCAGTACATTCGCTAAGTAAGAGGTCGCCATAATACTTGCACAAGTCACCTTCTAGATCCCTTCTGGCCGTATAGATCGCTAATAGTATGGCCTCTTTTAAGCCTCTAAAACCCTTCTGATTAGATTCGGCAATACCACTGCTACCCTTTGTACTGTTTTGAGCTATTAAGTTCACGGAAACCGTAGAGTCCTCAGACTTCCTTGAAACAGAGACACCATAAGTACAAACAGTTGAGTCATAAGGAATGCCAAAAAGAGGCACTTCGATAATGGGTTGGTAAAATTGAGATACAATCGTCGCTACCACATCATGCACGACTGCTTTGCTAAAACCTCCCGTACTATTAATCAACAAATAGCATTCACCTTCTTGAGGTGATTTCATCTTTTCGTTGCCATAGGTGGATGGGATCAATCCTCCCAAAAAAAACACTCCCACTAATATTGCCCTGATCACTTTATTCATAGGTAGCTCCAATTTTGTTGTTTTATAGACTGGCACGAGATTCCATAATACCTTTTGTATCTGACTGGATTGCCATAGAGCATTCATCAATTTCCTTCTCTGGCAGATTATAGGGGAGCCATATTTCCTTATCAATTTTCCTTGAAATATTCTTTCTTAAATTCTGACTCCATGTTTTTTGATCATTTCGGGCTCTAGCAGTTCTACCAATCTCATAGTTTCTCTGATAATAAGATTTGCGATAGTCTTTCCAGCCCCTATTTTCCTGTTCAATTATACCATTGGTATATTTTTCCACGAATCTATAAAAAGGACTTTGTGCTTTTGGCTGTTTGCCTATTCTTTGTTTTGCTGCATTGAAGGCTTGAACATCGTCACTTGTGCCGTCAGGAGAGGTATCTAAATAACAAACCTTTGAGAAATTTTCCCTGTCCTTTTTAGGAAAAATAACCTCCACCATCACTGGCTTCTCATTGAACAAGATTTTAAGGTTTAAATTTAACAGCAAGGGAACATATTCTGATTCTTTTTCATCCTTAATAGGTTGATTTTCATAATAGCTACCAACAATATCTATCCTTTTTATCTTAGAGAGATTCAACTGTTTGCTTCGAGACTGCTGGCCGTTCACTTCTCTCGTTCCCTGATCATTTTCTTGAAAGGAGGTAAATGAAAGCTGCTCTATCCACTCTTTTTTGCGGGCTTCAAGAGCTTCCGTCACTGCTCGTAGAAGTGCTGTATCGGCTTTTTTGTATAATTTGATTTGATTGGGATTTTGGATCTCCTCCCGGACTGATTTGAAATAATGAAAGTCTCTACGAGAGGCTAAACTCGATTGAGATTCTTCCAGTTCTCCAATTAACCTCGTAAAGTTGTCATAGTCTATCCTCAACTGCTTTCTTTTTTCAGATATTTTTGACAGTGAGTTGAGCAATTCTTCTATTTGAGTGGCTACAATCTCCTTTCTTATTTTCAGGTTTTGCTTCTTCTGCTCTATTTTTGTTCTATGAAGCATGATGTTTTTTCTAGTTCCAATCCTTGACTTCTGGTTTGTTTTCCAGGCACTCCGCACTGCGTCCTTGATCAGATGTTTGAACTCTTTATTGATCTCATCATTAATCGTGTCTTCATTGATCTCTACCAGCTTTGAGTAAGGAGGAACCTCAGTTGTAGATGCTAGCGGACCTTTAAGACAGGATTTAACTTGAAAAGCTACTCGTTGTTTGTGTAGGAACCTTCTCAATTTCTCTTTGTCACCGCCACTAATTTTATCTCCACCGATTCTAAAATGAAAAAAGAAATGTTCCACCGCACCTTGTTTTTCTGAATGATATTCAATTTGCCGAAAATTTCGTTGTTTCAAATGATTTGAAACTTCCTCTACAATGCCCATGCTCAGCTCTACTGTAATATCACTGAAGCAGTCACTTTCTTCAATAGAGTTAGGTGTAAGGTTTGAAGTTACCTGCCTATTTGTCAATTCGATGCTGTTGTATACCAGGTTCGAAGCAAACTTAGAAATTGCAATTTTTTGGGCCATTTCTCTATAATCATCAACGCTCTTCACATTCTCAAAAAAGATGTTTGTTTTTTTAGAAACGCGAATTACAGTCTCCCATGGATAATTGGCAATAATACTCTCAAAAATACCACCTTGGTGATCCAGGAGCTCAGTTGTGATATCATGCATCCCATTAGAAATTTGTTTCTTTAGATTATTCGCATTCAGGTATATTATATTTAGTTTTGCAATTTCACTGCGTAATTTTCCCGTCTTTTTAGTTAAACTCCGGGCGACCCCAGCATTGAATGCTTCCTGTTTATTGAAGTAGATATTATTAAGAATATTATTTTTAAACTCATAATGGTTCCACATGGCCTTATAGAGATTTTTTTCTTTTCGCGGCGATGAGATGGACAGCATAGAGTAAAAAAATCTTTGATCATTGCTGTAGGTTCTTTCAAAATCAAATAGATATGGTACTTCAGATAAAGGTTCTACCTCTTCATTCAGGAGATGGTCCCAGTTGACAGGCTGATAGTCATTTTTTTTCAAGACCTTAAATTTCCCTTTACGAATATCCGTGAATGATAAAAAGCTCTGCCCAGTCTCTGGTAGAACCCACTGGTAGGACTCTTGATCCAAGATTCCTCCTTTGGAGGCGAGTGGAATATTCTTTGAGGTGCCATCTTTTTTTGCGGGTATCATTAAGGTATATTGTTTATTGCGTAAATCTTTTAATTCAATGAACTCCTCAAAAGTACCATCCTCCTGAATTCTTGGAAAAATAGACAATTTCATCACATTTTCCTTCTGAGGAAAAGCTGAGGCTTCCTGAATAGTAACCTTATCCATTTCTGATAATTTTCCATTTAGGAAACAGTTCAAAGGGTTTAGAATACCACTTTTAAACTCTAAATCATTCATAGCCTCAATGCCTTTTTGAGACAGGTCCCCCAGATTCTCTCTTTGCTTGCTCTTTTGTTCCTTCAAAGAAAGCATTCTTATTATATTAATTTGATTTAGCTTCTGCTGTTTTTTGATCTTTTCATCTGAATTGATGTTTTGCGTATATACAACGTTACATTTTTCTTTGCCGAAGCTTCTCCAATGCTCTCTGAATTTCGTCTGATTAAAATTAACAAGACTTTCCCCCTTCGAAATTCCCCAGATTGTTAATAGATTCTCGATTGTAGCCTCAGTGATCGCAAATTGATCTTGATTTATGCTATATAATTCATCATTCAAATCTTTGATTTTATTCCTAAAACTTGACATTCTAGCATCTATGGAATCAGAAAGTTTCTTCAAATCTGTTCGTGATCCATGGTAGTTTAAATATTGTGCTTGAGTGAAATCAACACCTAGTTCTCTGACCTCACTTTCATACTGTTCAAAATCGTGACTGATCAAATTTAAACCACTAATTTTTTCTTTATTCTGTAGAAGTATTTTATTTTTTTCATAGATTTTCTTTTCATTACTTTCAAGTATCTTCTTCTTCTCAGCTATCTCATCATTTTGCTTCTGAATCTTTTCATTCTTCTTCTGAATCTTTTCATTCTTCTTTGTTAAAATGATCGCTATTTTATTCGCGGCATCAGGAATTTCCGAGCTGTTTTCAAAATTTTCACTATTACAGGCTTCATTTTTTTCAATATTATTAATGCATTGTTTAACATATTTAGCTTCAATTCCACAGCCAGATAGGAGGAGAATCAAGGGCACTATTACAAAAATAGGCTTCTTAAAGTAGATTGACATTTTTATCCTTCTAATAATTTTATCTATATCCATAGAGTAGCAAAACATAAAGACTACATAGCTTTAAATGAAAGCACTTCAACTAGTGACAGATCAAACTACTGTTTTTAATTAAATATAAATAGTTCCTCCATAAGAATGAATGTCCTTGATTCTTTTCTTCTTTATTCTAATGCTACTCTTGTTAACACAAGATAAAGATAATTCACAAGTATAATTACATAAAAACAACTAATTCAATATATTGATTTAGTTGAGCATGACACCAGCCATAGTGGAAATTATGTCTTCCTAAACCTCTCTACCCCAGTAGGTTATGCTGGCCTCAATCGTTCTAGTACGATGGAGCTATACTACGCAAAACATTCCTATTAACACAGTGACTTCCCGCATTAGCGGGTAAAGCAGGCCCCACGAGTGATGTCCGTACTTACTCAACCCAAAGGGCATCATCCAGACCGGAGTGCTCTGATGTTTAAAAAGCAGATGAATTTGAGCCAGGAATCCCGCTAGTTTTACCTGATAGATCTGACAGGGTTTACGGTCACGAAGGGTATGATCCACAAAGTTGGAAGGGGTCGGTTCTAATGGATTTGGAAGAAAAAAACATCTCATTCTGTTAATATTTTAACGAATTAAATATTTGAATTATATTGTTTTCTCCTCTCAGTGAGGCCGCCACGTAGGGC
>NVSR01000028.1 GCA_002401295.1 SAR324 cluster bacterium
CTCTAGAGAGAGAACTCTATTTTCTTTTCTAAGACATAAATAGTTGAAAAATATGCTGTTTTTTTTATCACTCTTTTATATCCTATGTAGAATTAACTTATTTATAATTAAAATAATTGAGATAACTCGAAGGTTGTAAATTACATCAACTAACTGAAATAATGATTAATAACTTGTTATGTTGATTAATATGGGTGTTTTTCTAAATAACTAATTATAAATTATAGTACTTGTTTTAACTGGGAATTACACAAGGAGTCCTCCAACTTCTGAGTGAGATAAAGGGGATTTAATCAATTTTATCTAGTTTTTAGTTGCTAATCTAAAAATAAGTCGTTACGTCTTTTTCTTCAGCCCCTGGATAATGATTTTTTACTTTGATAAGATAAAAGAGGTTTCCTAGGGGCTTAGTCTTTTCGAGTCCCTTTTTTCAAATATTACTTCAAGGAATGGTCATGGATTACTCCTTCCTCCACAATGCGGACCCTGCCGCCATTGATGATCTCTATCAGGAGTTTTGTCGAGATCCCCAAGCTGTTGATTCGGAATGGCAGCTATTTTTTAAGGGCTTTGAACTGGGAGCCGTTCAAGATGGTGAGGGGGGAGATCTGAAATTTTCTAGGCCGGCAACAGCTGCTGCCTCCCAAGTAGAAAAAGAAGCGAAAGTCTTGAAACTGATTGCCGGTTATCGGCAGCGCGGACATTTATTCACGAAAACCAATCCTGTAAGAGAACGTAGAAAATACGGCTCTCCTTTGACTTTGGATAGTTTTGGCTTGGATGAATCAGACCTGGATCAGGTTTTTCATGCTGGAACGGAGATCACTCTGGGACCCGCGACTTTAAGAGACATTGTCGCTCACCTTGAAGAAACCTACTGTGAGTCTGTCGGAGTTGAATACCAATACATCCGCAAGCCTGAGATGTTAAGATGGCTGCAGCAGCGTATGGAATCCTGTAGGAATAAAACGGCCTTTTCTAAGGATGACAAAACTCATATTTTAAAGATGCTGACTAAAGCAGTCTTGTTTGAGCGCTTTATGGGCAACAAGTTCGTTGGTCAGAAGCGTTTTTCTCTGGAAGGTTTGGAAGCCACGATCCCCGCGTTGAATGCGGTGGTCGAAAAGGGTGCCGAATTGGGGATCGAAGAGTTTGTCTTAGGCATGCCTCACCGGGGACGCTTGAATGTCTTGTCTAACATTGTAGGCAAACCCTATGAAGAGATTTTCTTCGAATTTTCAGGGGTTGGTTTTGAAGACAATAGCTTTGCTGGAGATGTGAAATATCATCAGGGATTTTCCGCGGATCAGGAAACCAGGTCCGGGAAAAAAGTACATTTTCGAGTTGCCGCAAATCCCTCGCATCTGGAGGCTGTAGGGCCCGTGGTAGAAGGTATTGTGCGCTCCAAACTCGATCATACTTACAATGAAGATCTAAAAAAGATTGCTCCCATCATTATTCACGGTGATGCTTCGATTGCCGGTCAGGGAGTGGTTTATGAGGTCATTCAGATGTCCCAGCTTCCAGGCTACAAAACGGGTGGGACGATTCATGTGGTTATGAATAATCAAATAGGCTTCACCACAAACTACCTGGATGCGCGTTCCAGTACCTATTGCACGGATGTGGGGAAAGTAACACTTTCACCTGTTTTTCACGTGAATGGTGATGATGTGGAAGCTGTGGTGCATGTGGTTCGATTAGCCCTCGAATTCCGACAGAAATTCCATAAGGATGTTTTGATCGATGTCCTGGGTTACCGCAAGCATGGACATAATGAAGGGGATGAACCTCGTTTCACTCAACCAACTCTTTACAAATTGATTGAGAAGCATCCTGATCCTTTAGAAATTTATACCAGGAAATTGATCGCGAATCAGGACTTTTCGCCGGAGATTCCCGCCAAAATCAAGGAGGACTTCCAGCAATTGATGGAAAAAAAATTGCAAGAGTCCCGAAAGTTCGTTGCGGCTCCGGCAAAACCATTTTTGGGAGAGCGCTGGGCAGCGATTCATCGCGCCACACCGGAGGATTTTATCCGTTCCGAGCCCACTGGTATCCCTGAAGAGAGATTAACCGCTTTAGCATTGAAGGTAACCAGTTTGCCGGAAGGTCCGGACTTTTTTCGTAAAATCAAAAGGTTGCTTCAAGGACGGCAGAAAATGGTGCTGGAAGAAGGCAAACTGGATTGGGCTATGGCGGAAACTTTGGCCTATGCCTCTTTGTTGGATGAAGGCATTCCCGTACGTTTGAGTGGGCAAGATGTGGAGCGAGGGACTTTCGCTCATCGTCATGCCGTCCTCAAAATCGACGATTCACAAGACTCTTATGTGCCTTTGCAGAATATTAGTCCGCAGCAGGCTCCCTTTCGAGTCTTCAACTCCCTCTTATCGGAATACGGTGTTTTGGGTTTTGATTTTGGTTACGCTCTGCATCGGCCTGATTGTTTGACAATTTGGGAAGCTCAGTTTGGGGATTTTGCCAACGGAGCTCAGATTATTTTTGATCAGTTTCTGAGTTGTTCCGAAACCAAATGGCAAAGGATGAATGGCCTGGTTCTCTACATGCCCCATGGTTATGAAGGCCAAGGGCCGGAGCATTCTTCCGCAAGATTAGAGCGCTATCTGGCACTTTGTGGTGAAAACAACATGCAGGTCGTCAATTGTACGACTCCAGCAAACTTTTTCCACTTGTTACGGAGACAGATTCATCGCAAGATCCGGTTGCCTTTGTTAGTCATGACCCCCAAGAGTTTACTCCGGCATCCGGCTTGTGTGAGTGATTTAGCGGATGTGAGCGAGGGACGTGGATTCCAAGAGGTCATGGATGATGCTCAAACTCAAGTGGAGAAAGTACGACGCATTCTGCTGTGTACCGGAAAAATCTACTATGAACTCTTAGCAAAACAGCAAGAGGAAAAACGGGAAGACATTGCGATTGTCAGAGTGGAACAGCTTTACCCCTACCCGCAAGAACAGTTGGAAGAACTTTTTCAGAAGTATCATAACCATAACGAACTCTGTTGGGTACAAGAGGAACCCGAGAATATGGGAGCTTGGCCTTTCTATTTTCGTAAACTTTACACTCGTGGAATTAAAGGGATTCATCGGAAAGAAAGTGGAACTACTGCTACGGGATTTTCCGAACAGCACAAAATTGAGCAGCAGGCAATTCTAAAGCAAGCGTTTACCAATACGAATCATTGATTTCCTGGTAGAGAGAGATCCAGGTAGATCCCTCTCCAATCCGGAAACGTAGCTGAACTAAAAATAGAAAACATAAAGAGGAATGCGATATGGCACTTGAAGTAAAAATCCCTAGTCCCGGGGAATCCATCAATGAGGTGATCTTAACCAGTTGGCTGAAAAATGATGGTGAATTCGTGAATAAAGATGAAGATCTTTTTGAGATTGAATCGGAAAAAGCAACCTTGGTTGTTCCAGCTGAAGCCGCTGGTATCCTGAAAATAATGGTCCAGGAAGAGGAGACGATTGCTACAGGAGCCGTTGCTTGCACGATTGATACTAGTGCTGCTCCTGCAGAAGCAGTGACAGAGGTTACGCCCGTCGTCCCTGTTGAGGCGGCACCTGTCACGCAAGAGAGCTATGCTAAAGGAGTCCCTTCTATTGCAGCCCAGAAAATTTTGGCTGAAAAATCGATTTCTCCAGCTTCTGTCAGTGGAACAGGTAAAGCAGGTCGCATTACAAAGCAAGATGCCCTTCAAGTGCAAAAGGCCAGTATTCCTACTCCGAGTCCTGCGGTTAGTGCCCCAGCTCCAACAGCTGTCGTAGCAGCAACGGGGACGAGAGTCATTCGTCGTGAAAAACTTTCTCGCTTGCGTAAGATGATTGCCTCCCGTTTGGTGGCTGTAAAGAATGAAACCGCCATGCTGACAACTTTTAACGAAGTGGACATGATTGAGATCATGAATATTCGTAAAAAGTATAAAGAGCAGTTCCAAGAGGCTCATGATATCCGACTAGGATTTATGTCCTTTTTTGCTAAAGCGGTTACCTTGGCTATGTTGGATTTTCCAGCCGTTAATTCCCAGATTGATGGTGAGGAGTTGGTTTATCATGATTATGCTGATTTGGGGATCTCTGTTAGTGCCCCTAAAGGGTTGGTTGTCCCGGTAATTCGTAATGCAGAGCAAATGTCTTTGGCTGATTTAGAGCGAGAAATCGCGAATCTGGCGGGTAAAGCAAGAAATTCTAAATTAAGTGTCGATGAAATGACGGGTGGAACCTTTACCATCACCAATGGTGGTGTCTTTGGTTCACTGATGTCTACCCCGATTTTGAACCCCCCTCAATCCGCTATCTTGGGGATGCACAATATCGTAGAAAGACCCGTTGCTGTGAATGGAAAAGTAGAAATCCGTCCCATGATGTATGTAGCGTTGTCCTATGATCATCGAGTGATTGATGGTCGGGAATCCGTGGGTTTCCTCAAGAAAGTCGTTCATTTGTTGCAAGATCCAATTCGCTTGCTCTTGGCAGTCTAATCAATCAAGGAGAAAAAAATGGATTATGATGTAGTTGTCATTGGTTCCGGCCCCGGAGGCTATGTAGGTGCGATTCGTTTTGCCCAATTGGGATTCAAAACGGCACTGGTTGAGCGTTATTCAACTTTGGGAGGCACCTGCCTGAATGTAGGATGTATTCCTTCCAAAGCGCTATTGGACTCTAGTGAACATTTTTACCAAGCTAAGACGCACTTCGCAACCCATGGCATTCGTATTTCCGATCTGGAAGTGGATTGGGAGACTATGGTAGGGCGCAAGGAAAAAGTTGTGGCTGATACTTGCAAAGGTATTGAGTTTCTCATGAAAAAAAACAAGATCGATGTTCATCAAGGTCATGCTTCTTTCCTGGATGCTAATACCATTGCGATTAATGGTGATGAGAAGAAAATTACCACTAAACATACTCTGATTGCAACTGGCTCCAAACCTGCTGAATTGCCAAATATTACACTGGATAAAGACAGAATTATTTCTTCAACAGAAGCGTTATCTCTAAAAGAAATCCCAAAGAAAATGGTCATCATCGGAGCTGGAGCGATTGGCTTGGAGATGGGCTCCGTTTATGCCAGGCTTGGTTGCCAGGTTGAGGTCTTGGAGTTTCATAAATCCGTGATACCTCTAATGGATGCGGGATTGGGTAAGGAATTACTCCGAACCCTGAAAAAGATGGGCATGAAGCTGCATTTGAGCCATCAGGTGCAAGCTGTAGAGTCGAAGGATGGGCAAGTTACGGTCACTGCAAAAAATGCGTCAGGAAAGATGGTGGAAATCACAGCAGATTATTGCCTGGTTGCTACAGGACGTAAGCCCTTTACGGAAAGTCTCGGCTTGGAAAAAGTGGGTATTGAAACTAATGAGCGTGGCTTTATTCCCGTGAATGAAAACCTGGAAACTAGTGTACCCGGTATCTATGCTATTGGTGATGTGATTGGTGGTGCCATGCTAGCTCATAAAGCAGAGGAAGAAGCCGTCTTCGTAGCGGAACTTTTGGCAGGACAAAAACCACATGTGAACCATAATTTGATCCCCAATGTGGTTTACACTTGGCCTGAAGTGGCATCAGTAGGAAAAACAGAAGAGGAACTCAAAGCAGAACAGCGAGCATACAAGTCTGGAAGTTTCAACTTTCGTGCCTTGGGAAGAGCGCGAGCCGCTAATGAAGTGGATGGATTCATTAAGGTCTTAGCTGATGAAAAAACAGATGAGATTTTAGGTGTTCATATGATTGGTGCGCGAGCCGCCGATATGATCGGAGAAGCGGTGCTGGCGATGGAATATCGAGCTAGTGCGGAAGATGTGGCAAGAACCTGCCATGCTCATCCTACCTTCACGGAGGCCTTGAAGGAAGCTTGTTTGGCAGCAACAGAGAATCGTGCTTTGCACGCTTAAAAGAAAAAACTCCCCTTCCCATGCGGGAGAAGCTGCATGGGAAGGGAGAAAGAGAGGGACTTAACACATTCCTTCATGTTTTTTAGGAATGATGAAGCTTAAGATAGTGCCACCGTCCGGATTGTTCTCAGCCCAGATTTCTCCATTGTGATCGGCAATGATTTCCTTCGTGATCGCTAAAGCTAAGTTATCATTTTCTTCGTCTTTAGGAATGAACTTATCAAAAACAGTATCCAGTTCTTCCTCTTCCAAACCTCGGCTCCTATCAATGACAGAGAAAGAAAGATTCCTCTTTTGATCGCAAATTTCCAAGGTCACTGTACTCCCAGCCTCGGAATGCTTGATAGAGTTGGCAATCAGGTTACGAATGACCAGGATGATCTTCTCTCGGTCCATCTCTGCCGTATCATCAAAGATAGAAGTACAGAACCTGATGTCTACCCCTTTTTCCTTGGATTCTACAGAGAACTCATCGATAACTTTCTGTACCAAAGAGGACATAGCCTCATCCTGAAAATGATAAGCTACGTTGCCTGATTCCAGTTCGGATAATTTCTGAACTTCCGAAAGTTGGGACTGTACTTGTTCGCTTCGATCTCGAATCTGAGAAAAATACTGGAGTAATGCTTCCTTGTCGAAGTTTTCAATCTTACTGATTCCCGAAGTAGCGCAATCCAGTATGCCCTGCAAGGGAGTCATGAGATCATGACTAAAGTTCGCTAAGAATTCCGTATGGGCCAGGTTTTCCTGTACAGCATTAGATTTCGCTTGCATCAGCTCATCTGTTTTGCGGCGCAACAACGTATCTAGAGGCTGCCTGTACATAAAGACTTCAGCTCGTGCTTTCTTGAGAGCAATCGCAGCAAAACGAATCTGTTCGTCCTTTTGTGCTAATTCGACTTCCAAGCGTCTTCTGGCATCAATTTCTCTTTTCAGTGCAGTGTTCATGTATATCCCCGTGTTTTTAGTAGATGAAACTAAATTTTTTGATTTTACGTTGCCGCTCGCCGGCCATCTTCGTTAATATGCCTGATCTGGTTTTTACCTTCCTACCGAAAGTTCGAGTGTGATCAGAGCTTTCTTCAAGTAACCGAGTTTTTCCTAGGTAAACTGGACTTTTTGTATTTCGGGCCATAGTTGCTTCTCTGAATGGGTATCCTCGTGATTCCCCTCTTGGGAAGTATTCGGTTTTTTTGAAGATAAAGGTAATGTTTTAGACTGTGTTGAATGCCCTTTACTAGTGAAAGAAGCGTGCCAAAAGAGTGGAATTTCTTTAATCAATTGTTATTATAGCTTAAATGGCATGTTTTCCTTATGTTTTTAGATATCTGAACCTACGCAATTTTTATTGCGCCATCTAGAATATCAGAGGTGAAGAGGCTAGGAGGACAAGTAATAGGCTGGTAAAGGGGGGAGAGGAAAGAATTATTGACAACGCAACTTTTATTGCGCCCTTTTTTTATAAACTTTTTGCTTACGTGCCTTACTTGGTTGGTTTGGATCGTAAGTATTGGCTGACTGCTTGTCTGGAAACACCCAATAGCTGTGCTGCAACTGTTTTATTATCCTCCGCCCGTTTCATGGCTTCCGCTACTAACAGTCGACGAGCTTCTTTTAAGTTTAAAGTGGGGAGTTGGAAGTTAGACTGTTCCGTGAGGCCATCTTCCGTTTCAACAATATTTTTTTTGCTTGTACTGGCTACAACGTTACGAAAAGTTTCCAGAGATAAGACCCCCGATGTGTGCTTGCTGACAGCATCAAAAACTAAAGCCTGTAATTCTCTGATATTGCCAGGGAAGTTATGTAATCTGAGCAGGGTATAGACCTCATTTGGAATAGTGGGCTTCTTTTTCTTAAGCTCCTTAGCTGCCAATTCTAAAAAATACTCTACTAAAATGGGCAAGTCCTCCAGGCGTTCTCTCAAAGGTGGTAGATGAATCTGGTGAGAGTACAAACGAAAATAAAGATCCTTACGAAAATCTCCTGAATCTTTGAGGCTGTCCAGGTCCCGGTGGGTTGCTACGATAATACGAGCATCCGTATATTTGGGTTTGTCCGAACCTAAGGGCATATATTCCCGCTCTTGGACCAGTCGCAGTAATTTGACTTGGGAAAGCATACTCAAATCGCCGATTTCATCTAGAAAAAGACTAYCTTGGGCAGCTTTCTTGACCTGACCATCCCGAACCGATGTCGCTCCGGTATAAGCTCCTTTGGCATGACCGAAAAGTGCATCCGCAAAAATGTTGTCATCCAGGCCCGCGACATTGACTGAGACCAATTCTCCCTTTCTACCGCTTAACTGGTGAATCGCCCGAGCAATCAGGTCTTTTCCCGAACCGGTTTCCCCTGTAATCATGACTGGTTGGGAGCTATTGGCAATGGATTCAATATATCGGAAGATGGAAAACATCTTTTGGTTTTGAGTCCTGATCTCTGAGAAAGCCGGGTTTTGCTTCAAACCCAGTGTCAGGCTCTGGTTCCTTAAACGGATATTTTCCTGACGTAACTCCCGGAACTCCATAGCCAGTCTTGCCGCAGAGAGGAGTCGGCCCGTATCAATGGGTTTCACTATATAGTCAAAGGCACCCAGCTTCATACAGGAGACAACGGTCTCCGTATCATCATTGGCAGTAGCCATGATCACAGGCAGGTCGACGTATTTTTTCTTGATTTTTTCCAGAATCTGTTCACCCGAAAAGTAGGGCATCGATAGATCCAGCAGGACAAAAGCAACCTCCTGTTCCTCCAAAACCGCGAGAACTTTACGACTGTCTGAAACCGCAATGATATTGGTAATACCGTTTGTCAAAAAAGCAAAAGAAATTGCATTCAACACGGCTTCGTCATCGTCAACTAACAAAATGGGGAAATGTTGTGTCAATGTATTGCTCATGCCGATGCCTTAGATCTCGGATTGTTGACTGGGTTGATTCACAATTGGGGTTGCCTGTTCGTGGAAAGAGCTTATGATTTAGCAAGAACAGGCTGGTTTGGAAAGCCTGCCATTTCTTGGGAAATGGCCTTATACTCACCAAAGCTAATCATATCCATTAAAGAAAACAATCTACTTGTACAAGAGCACAAGATAGAATGCAAAATATTTCTTTCAATAAATGAGACTTGAAAGGTAGGGCCGACTGTTGCTATTTAGGCTGATTCCAAGTATTCAGTACATCTTAAATCAGTTTTAACGTTAACCCTTTCAAGAAGGCAAGACTCATGACCTTGGAAGAGATCAAAGGTGAACTCAGCTCAATCAATAAAAGGATTGAGCTTTTAATAGGCTATCTTTGAATTAGAAAAGAAAAGCAATGTACTGGATGAGTTGGAATTCAAAACATCCCAGGACAAATTCTGGCAGGAATCCAATGAAGTGCAGCGCACTACTCTCAAAAAAATTTCTGACATCAAAACGTTTATCGAACGTTGGGAGCGAATCAAGGCTCTGAGGCAAGACATCCTGACTGCCATTGAGTTATTGGAAATGGAAGCAGATGCCGACCTGCACACAGAGGTTGTGCAACTGCTGACTGACGTGACCCAACGGATTAAATCTTTTGAATTGAACCATCTCTTGGGAGCTCCTCAAGATCTTTGCAGCGCTATTTTGACTATCAACTCCGGTGCCGGAGGTACGGAATCCATGGACTGGGCTGCCATGCTATACCGTATGTACCAGCGTTGGGGAGAAAAAAATAAGGCCAAAGTCTCCGTTTTGGATTACCAGAGTGGTGAAGAAGCAGGCATCAAGTCGGTGACCATGAGTATTGTAGGTGAGTATGCCTACGGTAAGTTAAAAACAGAAGTGGGGGTTCATCGTTTGGTGCGTATCTCACCTTTTGATACGAATAAACGCAGGCATACCTCTTTTGCGTCGGTCTTTGTTTATCCGGATATTGAAGATGAGATTGATGTAGTGATCAATGATTCGGACTTGCGGGTGGATACCTTCCGCTCTAGTGGCGCCGGAGGACAGCATGTCAATACGACGGACTCCGCAATTCGGATCACCCACCTTCCCACAGGTATTGTGGTGCAGTGTCAAAATGAGCGCTCTCAGCATAAAAATAAAGCCACGGCTATGAAGGTCCTCAAAGCTGCTTTGTTTGAAGCGGAGGAAAAGAAACGCCAAGCTGAGCGGGATGAAATTAATAGTCAAAAAACGGACATCGGCTGGGGTAGCCAAATTCGTAGCTATGTACTTCACCCCTACCAAATGGTGAAAGATCATCGCACGGAACATGAAACCTCGCAGGTCAATGCCGTTTTGGATGGTGACTTGGATCCCTTCATCGAAGCTTCATTGAGCCATTCCGCATCCAACAGATAGGGGTGATTGATGCTTGAATTCCTCAGGAACGATGAAGCGGCACTCATTCAATCGAATATCGCCCAAGAACTCCATGAGATTGAATTGCTCTTCTTAGCCAGGAGGATTCCCTTTTCTCTACAAGGAGAAGAGGGAAAAACTCAACTGGTCATTCCAGGAAGTTATGTGGCCTTTGCCCAAGCTGAACTGCAAGCCTATATTGAGGAAAACCAAGATTGGCCTCCTCCCGCACCTGCCGAGACGAGTCCTGCTTTCCAGTTTTCTTCCCTTCATTTGCTGGTAATGCTTTTTTTGACGTTCTTTCACCGGCAAACTCAGCTCTATCGTCCGTCCTTCTCCTGGCAAGAACAAGGAGCCTTTGTGGCGGAAAAAGTGATCTCCGGAGAATATGCAAGGTTGATTACAGCCCTCACGTTGCATGTGGATGACGCTCATTTGCTCAGTAATTTTTTTGGTCTCTTACTCTTTGCCGCCGGAGTGAATCAGTTTGTGGGACCAGGTATTTCTCTGCTCCTGATTTTGCTTTCAGCTGGCTTGGGTAATTGGAGTAATGCATTATTTTATCAGATAAACCATAACTCCATTGGGGCTTCTACCGCTGTATTTGCCGCTTTAGGGCTGGCGGGAACTTTTCGAGTTAAGTCCTATTGGCAGCAAAAATATGAAAGAAGAAAGCTCTTTGTGCCTCTGGTTGCCAGCTTGGGAGTCTTTGCGCTCTTGGGAACTAGCCCTCAGACAGATGTGATGGCTCATTTTTTTGGATTTTTTAGTGGTGTGTTGCTAGGGCTTTGTAGCCTGCCTTTGGTGGATAAATCATTCCTACAATCCAAGTTCCTTCAAGGAACGGCGTTTTCTCTGTTTGCAGCTGTAATCTTTGCGGCTTGGCAGGTTCAAATTCATTTGCTTTCCTGACTAAGATCTCTCCTGTTGGTTGAGATGACACAGAGAAAACTCCAGACGGTTAATTACTTTTCTGAAATATGAAGGATTGTTTAATTTGATTGTCTATGCAACTATAAAATTGCTAGGCGAACATGATTTTTTTTTCTAAATAAGGGAGTCCCTTACTCTGAAAATATGTCCATTCCTCAAGGACGGGGGAATCTTTATATTAATCAATAAAACACTGTTTGTTTATGATACCAGAAGTACTGGAAAACACCTTGGGTTTTAATGTGTATCGGGTAGCCCTTCTTTTTAGGCGAGAACTGATTCGTTCCTTGGCAGAATACAACATGACTCCTGAGCAATGGCAGGTAATGACGACACTCTGGAGTACGGGGCAGCCCCTCAATCAAAGTGAAATCGTCCGCTTAATCCTCAAGGATAAACCAACGATTTCAAGAATGATTCAGCGATTGGAACGCAATGGTTGGATCGAAAAATCCGCCAGTGCCGAGGATGGGCGTGTCACTTTTATCCAGCCGTCAGAAAAGGGGTGGGCTATTGAGGAGGCTGTGACAAAAAAATTGGATCTGCATTTCAAGGAAATCTTGCAAAGTCTTGGGGGTCCTGAGAGTCGGGTCTTAACAGACAAACTGCGCCATGTACGACGCATTCTGGGTGATTATTAGATGATGCCTATGTGTGGGAGTGTATATAAATGCCGCATTCTCCGCCCACACTCATATGCGGCTGTAGAGTTCAACCCGAGCAAAAAGAGATATGGAGCTTTTTCTTGATATTGATGGTGTTATTCTAGACTTCGAAGCGGGATTCATGGATTTTATTCGAGATGAATATATTCATGATTTACCTCCGGGTTATGTACCCAAGAGCTGGACCATGGATGATGAATTTGGTGCTTTGGACATCCAGGAAGTATGGGATCGATTTTTGGCTACAAAACGTTTTACCCAGTTGAATCTTTTAATTGACGCACAGAGTTTCAATCAGGTGGCAGCGCGTTTTCCCATTCATTTGATTACCAACCTGCCTAAGAGCCAATACCTGCAAAGGCAACAAAACCTGGAATTTCATAGCTTGAAATATACCAGTCTGCATTTGGCAGGGCATTTTAATTATGGGGATGAGAATTATCCCAGCAAGTCTGATGCTGTTGCCAAGTTGCGGACTCCTGGTAAGCGTTTGATTTTTTTGGATGATCACCCTAGAAATTGTCAAAATATCAAGAATGCCTTCCCTGAGAGTGAAGTTTTTCTCATGAGTCGCCCTCATAATTCTAAAGCTGAAGTTGAGGATTGGATTCGTGTGGATAGTTGGGATGAGTTTTTGTTGCAACTGGATTAAGGGATCAGAACCGGTATGACTTCCTTGGAAAGCTCACTTGGGCCTCGTGTCCCCTGTGGGAATTCCCCCTTTATCCGGCACGAGAGGAGTTACTTCCAATATACTACCGCCCGCAATCATAAGAGCATAGGCTTGTACCCCATAGTCACCAAGGGTGTAAACGCCTAAGATTAAGCCTCCAACCATCAGTGTACCACCCAACAAGATCAGACTTCTTCGGGATGAAATCGGTTCTTCCAATTTGGATGCTTGCCGAATAAACTCATGTTCCTGAATTACTTTGCCTCCAAGTGCTGAAATATAGCTGATTAGAGTTAGGGGCGAAAGCAGTAACACAAATAATTTCATCCTTTCATTTCTCATAGCCTGCCTCCTTTCTCTTGATATTCAACTCATGAGTTCTCTCACTCAAAAAGATAATTTGAACCCGCTGGTCACAAAATTTGAATCGCAAGTTTTGGGATAATAAGTGCGATTTAATATTGCATGTATCAGATAATATAATGCTTTTGTGGACAATTATGCACAGTCATGAGAGGGTTCGAAGGAAAAATCTCCCAAATAAGTCTTTCCTGATGGACCTCTATAATTTGGTGGTTGAAATACTAAAATTCCAAGGAGATCTTTGGAAAAAACTGACTGTAATTAGCTTGAAAATATGAAACCTAGAGTGCTTTTTTTGCCTTGTTTTTTGATCCTGACCTTACTCTCTGTTTGCTTCCCTTCATCTAGCCAAGCCCAAAACTTAGAAAGTTGGCAGAGCTGGTCTGTGGCGACGGAAGTGAGAGCCAAAATATGGCTGCGGGTGCGCTGCCGGCAAGAGACGGATGGAGAAGAAGCAAAGTGGCAATTTCAAATGATCAATAATACAATTTCCAAAATGAAAATGACCCTGGATTTTTGGGATGGTGACGATTATTTTGCTAGATGGACAATTTTCCTTTCACCCGGACAAGCACGGATCTCCGGTTTGTATGGGACCGCAAATTTCCTTTGCCAGGCAGGAAGGGGAATTCCTGAGTTTGAAGAACTTGAGTTTACTTGGAAGAATTGATGATTGATGAAGCAAATGAACAGGCCTTATCAACGGAGTCAGACAGCTTTTTACTGATAGAAAAATCTGTTAGAAAATCCGTATATGAGGCTCGTATTTTATTATCCTATGCGGCACAAAATGGCTTTACCATTGAGAAAGAGTTAATCAAGGTAGTTGTCGAAGCCAATCACGCCATTAGAGATAACCTGTGGACTATAGATTTGGAGACGGAATTTTGGATAGCTTTCAGGACATTAGCCACTGCCATAGCTCCGGTCAGTATTCGCAGTTTAAAAGCGACTCTGTCTCAGGAAAAAAATATTCCTCATGCTGTCAAGACCTCAGTAACCTTCCTCTTTACTCTAGTTTGCACGATTATTTTGCTCCTGTTTGGACAGATCTATTCTGGAATTGGCTTCTCCCGTTATGATGATTTGAAGAAGACAAACCTGGAGTATGAAGTGCTGATGGCCTCAGTGGAAAAACATCCCACTGAACTGAGTGATGTCTTTTCCTTAACAGCCAAGGAGTTCAATCTAAAGCGTATCAAGATACTGCATAAAATCTGTGATCGTCTACCTGCGAGCCTTTATTGGCAGATAGACATGAAGTTGGACCCCGATACTCAGTTTTGTACTAAGGGGGTGGAGCCCAATACTACAGCGATTTTAAAAAATATTGAGATCACTCTAGAAGCCTTCAATTCTTATTTATTACCCTTGCTCTATGGTCTGCTTGGGGCCTTGGCGTATGTTTTAAGAGCCTTGACTACTGCTATCAAAAAACTGACCTATACGAAGGAATCCTTAATTAATTACCTATTGAGATTAGCATTAGGGGCTTTGGCTGGTCTGGCCATCGGTTGGTTTTTAAAGCCTGAAGCTCAGAGCTTTCAATCGGTCCAAATGTTATCCCCCTTAGCTTTGGCTTTTTTAGCGGGATATAGTGTAGAACTGCTCTTTTCAGCCTTGGATAAAATCGTTGTGGCCTTCACTTCTTCCAAAGAACTTCGAGCTTAATTTGCTGATGAACACGGCTTAGGAATCTCGAATCAAGATGAAGTATCGTAGGAAGACTGCATGATCAGATTACCTCAAGAAGTCTACCTTCTCACTGAGGTGAAGGAAAATTTATTCCAGCCGAATATCCTTGATTTCAACCTTTCCTTGTAAGATTAGATCAATCAGTTGATGGACATCGGCCCCTTCCTCCACGGTGATACTTTGCACGTAATGAGTTTTTTGTAGCTCCTTTAATTGGGCTACTGTTTGCTCTAATTGATCAACAGCCATTTGAATATCTTCAGGATAGATGAGTTGATAGACGACTAGTTCTTCAGCAGGTAAGTTCCTAATCAATTTACCCTTGGTGGTCAGGCGAGCGGATTCTCCGGATTTGATCATATGGACCATGCCTTCTCGTGTTTGGATTTCAGCCAAGCTTTTGAATCCGGGCTGGATCACGCTACCGGCCGGTAATGCTGCTCCTTCTTTGATTTTTCTCCAGAATCCCTTTTCTTGTTTGAGTAGGAGACTCCCTTGAATTCGGACTACGCGTGCCACTTGCTTTGGGGCCGGATCAATGAAAAAATCCGCCGAAGCTTGGCCGAACCTGCCTCTGAAAGTCACTCTGTGTGCCCCTGAGATGAGCCCTAAACGAATGAAGCCACCCCCTGGGCGGAACTCCTCTCCATCTAGAGAATATTGTAAATCCACTCCCTCCGCGAAAAAAATGACGGGTTTTCCTGGTAGAAGGCGACTCCCATTTTGTGGTTTTTTGATTTGAGTGGCTACTTTTTTGACCGGGAGGATCAATCCGACTGGCCGAGAGTGCATCTGCTGACCTTGCCAATTCATCGCAACAGCTCTGACTTCGTTATAACCCCTATCCAGATGTTTGACTTCAATCTGAGGTCCTACACCCAGTAAACGTTCGTAGTTCTTATTTTTTAAGACCCATGCGATGAGAGGACGATTGCCCAATCCGTCATTGACTGTTGCTTGCAGGGTCACCTTTTGATCCTCTTTCAGGACTTTGTCTAACTGAGGCTGTGTGATGCTAATATTTGCGGTAGGAGCCGTATGGAAGTAAAAGTTTTTATTAATGACTTGTTGATTAATGATCGTTTTTAGCTGCAGGCGGAAGGCCATGCGTTGCTCAATGGGGAAAGAAAATTGATTGCCCAACCGGGAAAAAAGCTTTTGCTCTTGTGTTTCCTTGAGCTGAAAGAATGTCCACCTGACTTCGTGCAGGTTATTGTTTTGAGCATTCAGTTGTATTTTTAAGGTGGAATTTAAGGGTAAAAAGAAACGGTTGTTGTGAAAGTTAAGGCCCTTAACGATTCCTTTTTCAATGAATGGATAGTTTTGTTGGTTGACTTCAAAAGACGCACTGACGGAAACTCTTCGATCAGCAGCTGCTTTTTCAGGGGGCTCTGTGGGGGCTTGTTTCTTTGTTTGCCTGGTTTGATCGAGAGTCTCTATGGGAGTTTTTTTACCTGCCGGACCGCCTTGCTCTTTGCTCGGAACGCTTGTACAAGAAACCAGGAAAATGATACTGAAAATCAATATCAAAGCAACTCTAACTCTAGTCATAAATGAATCATTGATGTTCGCTATCATGAGAATCACAATTAGTCTGTTTATCTTATTGATGTTTATCACTCCCCCTTTATGGGCAGAGATGATCGGTAGTTTAGGCCATATCAAGGGGGAGGTCCTGCTGGCAGAAGGTAAAGAAGAGTCCTTCTTTGTCCAACAAAGCCGCCTGTTGAATGCTCCTGTTACGGTAAAAACCGCCATTGATGGTGAAGCGGCAATCGCCCTACTAAATGGCAGCCGTTTGTTTTTGGCCCCGGAGACGCACTTTGAGTTAACCTCCTCTCATCAGGGGAATTTGTTGTGGGGCTCTTCCGTTTTGGTGGCCACGAATGAGCCATTTACTCTGTCTTTGCGTTCAGGACAGGTGAGGATCAGCCAAGCAACGGTACTCATCAGACAGTATGCCGGTGAAACAAAAGTACAGTCTATTACCGGAACCCCCTTCTGGGAAACTCGTGGCAGCAGAACTCCCATTCGTCCGGGTGAAGAACTGACTCTCGCTGCAAATGGAGAGGGTCAGGTAACCTCCCTAGTCTCGATGCTTCAACCTATGTTGCCTGAAAGCCCACTGTTCCTACCAAAGACAGGACCTCTGCAATTAAATTTGATCACTTATTGGTTAGCAGAGCAGGTACCTTCCCGGTTTCAGCTCCTTCCAATCACGGGTAATTTACAAGTTGCCGGAAAAGTAAGGGCTGAGGGGGAAAAACTCATCTTGCCTCTACGTTTTATCTCTCCCGGAAAAGCTAAAGCTCTGCTGTGGACTGCCGAACAGGGGGGAGCCGCAAGCATGTTAAGCCTCGATGTTTTCGATTCTAATTCCTATAAGACTTTACGAATTCAAACGAATCGGGGAACTCTGAGTATTCGCCTCACTGCGAAGTCTGCYCCACTGTAGCCTCCAACKCTTTGGAAAAACCAACTTCAGCYARCATCACCCAAGCCTCATCTGCTTGGTCTGCCCATGGGTACTGCTGGACCAGACGCTGCARTAAAGCTCGTGCYGCAGGAAGAGCTCYACKGCCTATGTGGGCCTTTGCCTGCCAATAAATCCAATGTGCCGCAAGAGGGTACGCCAGYTCCTTYTCTGAACGATTGAACTCTTGTTGCTGTGCTTCAACCCATGCGATTGCTTGAGCATAGTCTTTGCTCTGAACGAATTCTTGCAATTTTTTACCGCGCTGTTGCCAGATATTACGGCCGGTCAGGAATTCCCGATCCTTTGCTGATAAGAACAGTTGAGCCCTGCTTTCAACTGTTTGCCCTGCTTTTTTTAGGCTCAAATAGACAGCTTGTGTCGCCTCTCCTGTAAAGCTTTGAGGCACCGGCAGGATGAAAAAATTCTCTCCTTGCTTGCGCCCGAAAGCAGCGAGAAAACGCTGGGACTCCGGTAACAGCTGTTTTTGAGATCCGGCTGCTTGAAGCACTAAATCCTCGGGACGATAATAAAAGGCTTTTCCTGTTTGTTGATGGATCACAATGGCATCAACCACCCAAGCTTTTTTGATGGAGGACAATGCAAAATAGTCTTTCTCACTTTGCCGCAGTTTTTTAGGAACAGCTTTTTGAGGAGAAGATTTTTGAGGAGAAGATTTTGGAAAAATAGCTATTTTTACGCCATACTGAATCTCCATCTTCCGTAACATCTGTTGAGCCTGACGCAATAACTGTCGATTTTCCAAATCTAACTTAGCCGTTTGCTTTTGAGGATCGATGGAGATGGTCAATTGAGGAAACTGCTTTAATTGAGCTGTCCTGATCAGTCCCTCTTCCTTTTTAAAATACAAGGGCTGAGAGATGACTCTTTCACGGCCTGTACGGAATAAGGATCTCCAATTTTTAGTGACTCCTTTGAGTCTTGCCCAAGCTTTGGGAGAAATGTCTAATTTCCTGTCTCCCAACCAAGCAGGGAGTGGACTGCTGCGAATCTCATCAAAGGTAGTTTGATTTTCCAAGTAAGCATCCATCTTACTCTCAAGGTATTTTTCCTTCATCGATGAGCGAAGGTCTAGAATCTTGACGGGGTGTAAATCAATACGATTGGCATCTTCCTGTTTGACCCGTTCATTTTTAAGAACCTTCAGCCCTTGAAATAGTTTTTGCTGGAGGCGAGGTGCATGGATTATGGATTGTCCGGGATCTCTTTTGCTTTGCCAGCGTTGTTGCCAAAAAGGTAGAGAGCTCCCATTTAATTGAAAGTCCTGAATTTCTTCAGCGCTGACTCGGTAAGTTTGTCCCCATTGATCCGTCAGCCGGACCACTACAGCCAAACGCTGTGGTGCGACTAGAAAAGCCCGCTTCAGAAAAAGTCGGTAAACTCGCTCCTTTGGAGGGAGTTCACCAGCAGAGAGAGGGGAAAGTAAACTTAGAATGAGAAAAAATCCCAGCCAAAGCAGTCTCATTAGAAATAACCTCGAATGGTCAGGCTGCTTCCGGATCCTTGAAATTCTCCCTCAAGGGTATTGCCCTGGGAATCTTTTGTGGACAATTCAACATCTGTACTGGGGATACTGATACTTTCCAGACCAATGGCAATGCTATTGGTAATATAAAATTCTACCCCGTATTTATAGGCATTTTGAATCCCTGAGGAACCAACTATAGCCCAGCCCATACCCAAGTGAGCATAGAGGTGATATTTTTCCTCCAGTTTCCAGGGGGCACGATAACGGATGAGAGGAGTGATCGAAAGAATACTGATACTGAGGTCGGAAGTTTGATTACTAGTGATGCCATAAAAGGCTCCCGCATCCAGCCCAAACTCTAGTTCTTCCCAAAAAGTGTTTCCCAAAAATCGGTATTCGACTCCCAAAAATTGATCGATTGTTTCTATTTTGGTTGTCGAATCTTTGGTTACAGGACCGGAAAATTTGAAACTCATGGCAGGGTATACGGCAATGGCTGAGTTAAGTTTCTTACCGTTACCGGCCATTCTTACATTACCTCCGGTAGAATCCAGATTGCTTTGCCCACTAAAGGTCATGTTGCGCAGAACAATGCCATCTTCTGCCCGAATTAGTTTTAAGGAAAGTTCCAGGTCCTGCTTGGTTTCATTGACATGGAAATATCCCTCAATATACCCATCAAAGCCCAGACGTTTTCTAAGTTGTTCATATTCGACCAGTGAGAGGGATTGATCCTGCACGATCAGCTTACCGCCTCTGACACTCAAGCGAGTTTGTGCACAGTGAGAACAATCGATCATGTTGAAGGCTCCCAAGTTCAACAAACTGGCTTCCAGCATGCTCTTATAGCGAGGGCGGTCCAGGTAGTAGGCGGGGTCTGAGTGCAGTTTAAGGATGATGGCTCTTTGTATTCCTTGAATATCTGCGGTAAAACGTCCCAATTGCGTTAAGATCCGGCGAAAGGGTACATCCGTATCAAAAGTAGGGAACCGTAGACTTGCGACACTCTCTGTAGTGATACTGGCTATTGTATTCGGAGAAACTATTTTTCTCTCAGGATCTGAATTGAGGCTTAGGGCTTTCAAAATAGTTCCCGTTCTCATGCTCACCAGTTTGAGGTTGAGCTCCAGGCTGCCGCTATCTTCGTGCACAACAAAGAATCCTTGCACATAAGCGTCAATATTGAGTGCATCTCCCAACTCTTTATATTGCTCGTTGCTTTCAATGCCGCGGCTTAGGATTAAAGAGTCCTGTTCCACATAAATTTTCATGTTGTTGCATTGACTACATTCTACCAGTTCTGCTCCCTGAGCACTGAGGATCTTTGACTGCAGTTTGTAACGGTAATTAATGGTATTGATAAAATAGGTTTCATCCCCTTCTAATTGAGTAATCGTGATCCGCTTCACGTCACTTGGTAAGTCTTGGAAAAAAGGGGTAACTTTTTTCAAAACTCTTTCATAGAGTTGATCCAAATTCCATTGGCTGCGAGGCATTTCCGTATTCACCCCGACTATGGGTAGAGCAACCTTTTTGCTCTCTTGGGCAAAAGCCAATAGAGAAAAACAACAAAAGCAAAAGATTAAAGAGAAAAATCGAAAGATTCGCATAAAAAAGTCCTCTTGAATTTAACGAAACTGGATTTGGGTCGGCCGACTTATTTGTCGTTGACCAGTTTGATCAATGGCTTCCACTCTCCAATAGAGAGGTTTTTGGCCATTCTCACTTAATAAAAACAGAACTTTCCAAGTAGCTATATCCGGTTGTAGTTCGCTGCTTGGGGTCCATCCCTTCAGGGGTAAAGATAATGCCTCATTGGGGGTAAAGGTTTGTGCCTGATCCAGAGTAAACCAAATCCGATATTGAAAACTTCCCTGTCCTTTCCAACGGAACCTTGGTGGCTGGTCTGTAGTGTAGCGCTGTGTGGAAAAAGGTTCTAATGTGACAATGGGTTGCACGTCTAGTTTTTTTCCAAAACGAAGTTCCTGCCGAGTATTGTTTCGTTTTTCCGGCCGTAGAATCAGCTCATACTCTCCGAAGCGGATGTCCTTGGGAAGGGAGAATTGAGTCATTTTGAATTCTCGTCTTTGCTGCGGTAGAAGCACAGGAATCTCAATCACTCCTAGAGACAGAGTCTCTCTGCCGGATAATTCGGCGATCCAGCGTTTTGCAGAGGAAGGGCCGGTACCCAGGTTTTTTGCAACCCATCGAAACTGGAGTTTGTCACCAGGTATTAATTTAGTTTTGGAGACATACAATTGTTCCATTCTCAAATCTTCCTGCCCAAATTGAAGTATTTCCAGAGCTTTGGCCTGGGCCTTTTGGACTTCTTGATTGTGCTGTACCAAGACACTCAATTCATAATTACCCAGGGGTAAATCAGGAATCTTCAGTTTCAACGTGATTGGTACTCCTAATTGTTGTCTCTTGGAGTCATGCTGTTTTGCTGGCAGCTCAATGGGATGACTGCCCAAATTGATTTCATTCCTTTCATTGACCAGACTAAAGTCAGCCTTCAATCCACTCAATACCGAATTTTTATGATTGATCAACCGCAGTTGAACAGGCAAAACTCCACCGGGAAAAATTTGGGATTTCAGGCTATCAAAAGCAAAAAGAGTGAACGATTTGGTTCTCCCTCTCAGCCCTTCAATACTAACCAGTCGGTTATTTTTTTTATTTTTTTCCCGTTGTTGAGTCATCAATTCTGCGAAGATAGCGGGCTCTTCCCAATCGGATAGGTCAGGGAGTTCAATGACTCCCTGGAGTAGTTTGCTTTCGGTAAAGGGGAGAAGCCTTTCTAAGTCCAGTATTTTGAGTAATTGTTTGCGTGTTTCATTCTTCAGGTCGAATAAAACCAGCTGGACTTTTGCCTGAGACATAATTCCTGCACCATGGTTTTTTCCCAGGATCCGAAAAGTAAACTCTCCATCAATTGCAGTGGGGGTAAGGTTGAAACGAATTAAAGCAGGGTCAGGTAGGTCTACTAAATATAAAGATGCTGTATCGGCATAATTATCTCCCGGCTCTGCGTCTATCCCTTCCAAAATCAACTGGGCAGTCATTCGATATTTCCCGGGGGTGAGGGAAGGTGGAAGAATGAAGGTGGCTTCCTGCAAAGAATGCTCTTTGCCCTGGATGGAGGGAAATGATAGCAGGCTTTTGATGTTATACTCATTTCCCTGTCCATCGACCAAAGAAAACATGACTTGTCCACTGGGGCTGGAGTGAGTCCCTTTGTTTCGTATCAGCAGCTTTAAGCTGAATTTTTGTGAGGGACTGATGGGAGTGAGAGTTGTTGGTGACTCAATATCAATGTCCAGATCAAAACTGGCAGCGTTCATTTTTTCCCGAATTCCCCGGATCATTTGCTCGATTTCTACCAGAGCCGGCTTGGCAATCCTAGCCCAAGGTTGTTTGTTGTTTTCAGTGAGTGCCTGTTGAGCTAGCAGGAGAGGCCATAATTCTTCGCTTTTGGATAGAGCGGCTAATATCTGTTCACTATTTTTGGATGAAGGTCCTTGCTGATGTTGTCGTAGAAAGCTTCCCTGTGCTGCTTGATAGTCCCCCAACCCCATTTGTGACAAGCCAATGTGATGATTGATTTCCAAAAATGAATCTGGACGAATAGCTAAAAGTTCAAATAATTGTAATGAATCTTGAAATTGTCCGGATTGCAATCGACTTTCTCCCAGCTTGAGCACTAGTTCCGATAAACCCTGAGTTTCTTTGCTGGCTTCCTGAGTCTCATGATTGAATTGTTCTGATGTTTGAATTTTGGGTAAGGCCTGCAGAGAGTTAGCCGCGACTTCTACCAATGCCCTTTGATCTCCCATCTGGTCATAGTGATTCAATAGGATTTGATAAGGGTACAGCTCACGAGGTTTTTGGATGAGTAACTCTTTCAAGGCGATGATGTCTCTTTCTCTATGGGATTCCCGGATTAAAGGCTGTATTTGAATCTGATTGAGAGTAATTTGATTCTTATGGGTTGCCTGTTCAAACGGGGTATCAGCAGAGGTGACCCGGGCCATTACCTGGTAAGAACCAGGACTCAATTGTAGGGGGAGAGGCAACTCTTTTTCCAGACGCAAGGGTTTGTCATTGGGTTTGATTGTTTTTATGCTTTGGCTGCCCAGGAGTTGAAGTTGCCCCTGATTGTCTTGCAGGTAGTATTTTATTACTACCTGATCCATGGCAATGTTTCCCCGGTTATAAAGCAAGATTTCAGAGGAGAAAATTTGCGATGGCTTTAAGGAATAGGGATCTTGATTCTGAGTGGGCAACAAGCCCAGATTGATAAAGGGCCGTTCATATTGATAATCAAATCGAGTGATTGTTTGATTGTTTTTTACGTTATTCTCCTCCCTGGCGGGATGGATTAAAGCGGTGAATTGATAGTCTCCCTGCTGGAAATCAGCGGGTATAGAAAAGCTTGGACTCCATTGCAGGGCAGGGCTTTTTTCTACCAAGGGGGCCATGGTTTTGCTTTCCCCCAAAAGTAGTGGTTCTCCATCTTGACTTGTAGCCAGTAGGGATAATTTAAAGGGAGTACTTTTTTTGAAACCAAGGTTTTTTACCTGGATTTTAAAGTCCAATTTGCCTCTGGCAGGCAGTTTAAACTGGGGTAAGCTCACAAAACTAATAGCCAAATCCGGTTCAGCGGGCACAACCCCTAAAGTTTTCTCACTGGCTAACTGGTTGTTTTTCAAACTCAGCTCTTCCGGAGCACCCTGTTGTTCCACTATGGCCAAGACTTGATAGCGCCCTGGTATTGCTTGTGCTGGAATGATGACGCGCTTATTCCATTGTATACTCCCACCATTTGCCTGCAGCGCTTGAAAACGATCTGCCTCACCCAGGTCCAGGGTAAATCCCTGCTCATGACGCATTTGGTAATAGACTTTGAATTCTTTACTTTTTTGTTTCCCCTTATTTTTTACCAGAAAATCAAGATAGATATCTTGTCCTGGCTGCACTTCATCCAACTTAAAGTCTTTTGCTAGCTGTATTTCCAGATCACTGAGTCCATTGAGGCGACGCTGTTCAACCCCAAGCAGCAACTCTTGCCAAAGGACATGTTCTTCACTGAGCTTCCGTCTGACTCCGGCGTGTTTCAAGTTATTATAGAGTCTGATCACCCTTTGGATACTTTCAAGATCCGGTTTGTCTTGTAAGACCTCGGTAATGGTATTGAAGGTCAAAAGGCTATTTTGCTCATCCATATTGAAGCTTCCCTGTGTCAAGAGTAAATCTTTGGCTTGGGAGACTTGCTGCAGACCGCGACGGGCTTGTCCCATGTAATAATGAACCATGGGAAAATCTTGAGATAAAGAAAAGAGAGATTGAAATGCTGTCAGGGCATCCTTATATTTTTTGCGTTCCAGTAATTTACTGCCTAAATTATAAAACTCACCAGCGAGGAAAGATTCTTCCGATTGCTTTTTAATGGTGCTCTTGCCCTTTTTGGCGGATGTTTTGATCTCCTGGTTCAGCGCAAGTCTGGCTGATAAGGAGACACGGCCTAATGATGCGTTGAGAGTATTTAATGCGGCAGATAGGTTACCCTGTTCGTAAAGAACTTTGGAGAGGGATAAAGACAGGTTAAGATTCTCCGGTTCCTGGCTTAATTGGTCTTGGAGAGCCTCAGCGACGGAGTCTGATTCACCTTCCGCAATCATCAGAGCAATCATTTGTTGTTGCTGCGTAAAATTCAATTCCTTGAGAGCTTCTGCTCTCCGCAGTACTTGTTGTTGACTGAGGGAAGGATCTCCGAAATGAACCAGAAGTTTAGGCTCGCGTCGAATTCGAAGGAAATCCTCCACATAAATTCCATCTAATAACTCGGAAATAGGTGTTTCCACGACTGGGATCAGAGGCATCAATCGCAGTAAGTTGGAGGCCTGGCTTTCACCCTTCAAATTTTTTGCTGTCAGGCGATAATAGTAGGTCTTCCCATTGGCCAGTCCCTTATGTTGGAAGCCCGGCTCAACATTAACGATCTGGTGAGCCTGAGTGAGTTGGGTAAAGGGAGTGTTGCCCCAATAAAGATTATAATCCTCAGTGTTTGGCTGCGCTTGCCAGGAAAAATCAATCATGCCATCCCCCGTTGTCGCCGTGACTTGTGGTGGTTCCGGGATTTTGATTTGTGGTGCGGCTGGTTTGCTGGCAGGGAGAGTTTTCTTTTGTTCCCCTGATTCAGTTGTTACCAATGAGGAAGGCAGTCTGGCAGAAGATATCGCATAGGGATCCTTAAATCGACCTTTGGCGCTGTGCGTTAACTCCCGGCGCAACCCTTGTTTGGCTTTGAAAAGAAAAAATTTAGCACGTAATTTTTTGTTTGCCCGGCGTTCAAAAACATAGAACTCATTTTTAGCAACGGAATAGTCAAAAAGCAGCTGTTGATTCCGAGAACTCTTATCAAAAAAAAGTTCATAT
>NVSR01000029.1 GCA_002401295.1 SAR324 cluster bacterium
TTGCATGCGCATTGTTGTTTTCATCTACACCAAAAAAAGCGATTAGTGGATCTAATATAATCAGGTCATACTCATCAAGCATTGCTTTAAAATGACTCAGAGATGGAGATATTTCCACCCTTCTTTGATCTTCATATATAAATTGAATAGTTGGTGAACTTGATATATCTATTTTTTCTTTAATTGTTTCATCACTGTACTTTAAAACTTCGTTAAACACCTTGTCAAATCTATGTTTTGTAATTTCTTTTGGGTCTTCAGATAACCATAAAAAAGCTTTTTTWACATCTTTTTCTTYWATTGCRCGYAATACAAGTTGAAGYACCAGCCAACTTTTTCCYGTTCCTCCYGGTGCTGTTATTAATGAAACMGTTCGTTTTGGAATKGGAAGCCARYTTTTACAAATAAACTCCGTTTCATTKGCCTCWATMTCTTTGATATTTTCTATTTCTAAAAGWGGTGTACTTTGATAAGTTTTTAATTCATTACTTAAATTTGATAGCTTGTTTTGTAATTCACTCCCTGAACTATGCACCAATTTTATTTATTTACCTTTTTATGGAAAGATCTATCAGTACTTAAATGTAACTTACAATGTTTAAAAAATGTGTGATCATTCTCATATATAGAATTTCTTTTGCACTCTAAGGGCATGAAGTATTTCATAAAATATTCTCAGCAAGGGCTTTGCCCTTCTTACTCTCAGTTATTATACGTTTAAAAACTGTCTAAGCCACCCTTCCCTATCAGCTAGATTACGCCTTTAAATATTTATCTACAAGTTTAGTCAGTTCAACTTCTAACTCATTTTTTTTAGTATCACTTAGTTTATTTAGATTGACATTCAAAGTTAACTTTTTAGCTGTTCTTTTAATAACTATATCTTGTTTCGCATGCGAAACTTTCCCTTGAACTTCTTTTCGTATCCCTGCTCTATCTATATCTTTATTTATAAAATCAAAATAAAGTCTAACTTGTTTTTCTTTATCCTTAATTTTTTGTAGCGCATATAAGGTCTCAATATCATTTGTTGACTTGTTCTCTAAAAGATCTTTTAAAATTACTTCTTCTAAAGACAACACTTTAAGAACTTTACTCACATAAGATTTAGACTTATTAATCTTATCAGCTACTTCTTCCATAGATTTATACAGTTTCTGTGTAAGTGCATTTTGAATAGACAGAGCAAATTCTAGTGGGTCTAAGTTATCTCTTTGTGTGTTTTCTATAATCGCTATTTCAAATAGTTGTTTTTTTCTTTCATCGCCTAATATTAAACTATTTGTTTCAACGATGGCTTTTACTTTTTTTAGTTTTAAAAGCTTATGCGCTAACCAACGGCGTTGACCTGCCTTTAACATATAGGTATCATCTGTTTTCTTAATCAGTGAAATAGGATGTATTAGGCCATGCTCTTTAATAGACTGTGCCAGTTCAAGTAGTTCATCATCATTAATATTAATACGAGGTTGCATCGGATTATTTACAATATCTGTTACAGATACTTCCATAAATATTTCACCATCTATCTCTTTAGTTATTTGAGCTTCAGGAAATGATGTTTGCAAATGAGCATCTTCTCCAGCTGCTAAGAGTAGGGCGGCATTAATTTTTCGCTTTGCCATTTTCTTCTCCTTTTTTGATTATTTCTTTAATAAGTTTTTTGATTTCTTTCTTTGCCTTACCACTTTCCAATTCAGTAACACCTTTTCCTTCTTCCATTGTTCTATAAAAATCCGCTCGATGAGATACAATCGTGTCCATTAAATTAAAGTGTTCATAATTGTCAATAAGTTCTTCCATAATTGAAAAATCTTTTGCAACAGGGTTCACATCATTTAAGAGAACATTTGTATTAATGTCAACTTTCATTTTTTTAGATAACTCACTAACAATTTGATGAAATTTGGATAAGCCCGCAATTTCTGTCACTCTGTCTACTGCTGGAGTTATTATAAAGTCGGAGATATATAAAGCCATTCTGTTTAAGTTGGAATCAAATCCACCCACATCTATAATAATATTTTTATCTTCCGGCCAATCATCAAACAATCCTATGAATTCTTCTTGTGACTTTGGATGGATAATATCTAGGGGCTTTAATTTATTTGCTTTTCGTATATTGTTTGTATAAACTAAAGTCTTTTGAAAGTCCAGATCAACAATGGGTACTTTCATGGCTATTGCTAGGTGCCAGGACAATAAGCTTTTGCCTACGCCACCTTTAGAATGTGCTATTGTTATTATCAATTATTATCCTCTTTTAAATCGTTAATTAGATTGTATCTAAAATTAAAATGTTTCGCATGCGAAACTTAGTGATTTATATATTTTTTTAGTATAACAAAAGCAATAACAGTTCCTATTTTAGGCACTTGTTATATATTAGATAAATGATTGTTAGTCATGTTAGTTAACTAACAATTTTAAAAGAGGGAAGGGGACTATAGTATTTTTGCTTCTAGCACAACTTCATCTAGTAATGGCTTGTCTTGTAATGCTTCCATAAGTTTTTCAATAGTATAGTAATTCTTTATATTCTTTATCTCACCATCTTCGCGTTTAACAACAACATCACAATGTACACCATTTTCAAGAATATTTACTTCTTGGAATATCACATTAACTTTCTTATTTATACTTTGGTCAATAACATATAAATATCTATCTTTATTATTTAAGGTTAGCACTTCACTTTGTGATAAATTAATCTTACCAATACGATCTTGATGTTCATACATCCAAGCCCATAAGTTTTGTGCACTATCTGGATCCAAGTCTTTACAGGAGACAACGTTATGTAAATATCCTAGACTAGTAATTTTGATGGCTGTATTGTATAAATAATTATTTGGACCAATAATCACTTCTTTATTTCTATAGCTTTCAACAACCCAATCTCTAAAGTCTCTAAACTTTTTAAACTCGGGAATGAAAAGAGGGGAGGTTGTATTGGTTGGTGGTATTTCTTCTTCTTTAGGTTTTATATATTCTGGTTTTGGTTTAAACTCAAACGCGAGAGAATAAATTTTGCGTCCTCTTTTTAACTTGTCATAGCTCACTATTAAATCTGAAAATTCATTAATCTGCTTAACGGCAGGCTCAATAGTATTTTTTAATAAAACAGAAGTATTTTTCGTATACATTTTATGCTCAATTTCGTTGATTCCAAAGAGCGATTTTATAAAGTCTATTTCCAACACAATGTCAGTTCTAAATGGCTTATTATAATTTTTTCCAATTAGCATTTTAAAGTACTGATACAGAAGTCTTGCATACTGAGAAGAAAATGTATTTAAAAATTCTAGGGATAGTGCCGTGTAATTTGATGTTGGTAACAAGTTCTCTGTTCTAAACTCTTTTCCAAAAATTACAGAAACTTCCCCAGTATTGAAATCTATCTCTGCTTTTTGAAAAATTACAAATGTACCTATTTTATCTTGATTACCTTCTTTGATCGTATATTTGAATTTTATATCAACCATAGCTTCTAGAGCATCTTCAAGTTCTTTTCGATTTATCTTTTTAATTTTAGAACCACGAAGCATCTGTTCTTTAAACACGTCAAGATCCATTCGCAATTCACCTTCACTGACAAGGTCAATAAAGTCTCCTGTCTTTTTCATTTCCTGTACTGTAGACAGCATCGTGTCAAAAATACGTTGTTGTTGAAAACTCATTTGCTTTTTAACTTGAACCATTTTAATAAAATCATTGTGTTTATATAGGTCTAAACTATATTTTTTAGCCATTGAATTACTTTCATGATAGATTATCTGCAGACATTGTAGCAGAATAGCTATCAATACAGAAGATATGCTATCATTTCGGAAGAACTCCTATCACAAAGTGTATTGTTGATAGAAATTCTTCCTATAACGGTTATATCTTGGAAGAATTTCTATTAATAAGGGAAGAATAACTAGTATTAAAGGAAGAATTTCTATCAGTTGTGGAAGAAAATCTATTAGCAATAGAAGAATTTCTATCTTGAAGTGAAGAAAATCTATCAATAAAGGCGATTAAACTCTGTTATCTAGGGGGCTTTAGAATCCTAAAACTCTAAATCTTATAAAATAAGATTAAAAAAGAAACTCTCTAACAATTAGTTGAGAGAGAAATACTACGTATTCAAGTAAAATTACAATATACAAATCACACCTATTCGATATAGCTCTTGATAGAAATTCTGCAGTATCACTTACAGCACCTAGGTCAGGGGGCTGTTTTTAAACTTAGTGATAGAAATTCTGCTTAGTTAGTTATATGATTTTAAATAGTCTAAAAATCGTTTTTCATCAGAAACTAAATTTGAGTGTCTCATTATTTTTTCAAATTCAGTTTTAATCTTATTAGTAATTAATTGTTTGTCGGGAGTTAACTCTAATATCTCATCAGCTTTACTTGAGATAAAGTAAACGTCCCCAAAGGCATTCTTGGCCTCTGCAAGAAACATATCAACTTTATTGTTTTTTCTATATTCTTGTTTTTCATAGTATAGAACACTAGGTAATTTACTACTTAAATGCGCAGTTATTCTTTTCCCATCAAGTTCATAACGAAGTGACCCATAATCATTTGCTCTTTCTTTTGAACAGACACGAATATCATCTAGACTATCAAAGTTATTTTGCAGCCAAAGAAGTATTTTTCTTTTCTCTGCAATCTTCTTATTAATCAGCGATTTTTGTATTGATAGAAATTCTGCATCTAAAGAAGAATTTCTATCAAGTTGTTCAAACGAATGAGCCTTATAACTATTTGCCCAAACAGTGTATTCTTCTTCTAAACGATTTTTCACCTTCTGTGGATCATTAACTTGTTTCCATTTAGTTTCAAAATAATAAAAGAAGGAAGTTGAAACAACTCCAGGGTTATAAAACTTAACTATTTTATGAAACCCATATTTTTTTAAATCAAGTTCATCATCAAGAGTACTTTCTAGTTCAAAGCGCAAATTATTTAGTTGATTGTTTAAATCAAGGTCAGCAAGATAAAACATGAACGGCTTCATATTTTCATCAACCGTTATTTTCTCAGGTGAATAAAAAGAGAGTAGGGCAACCACTCTTTGTTTGATATCTTCAAATTTTGTTTGTTTGAGACTCATGGTATAGATATTCCTTATTGAATATGGTCTATATTTGCGCTACAAGCACTTTCATATGGTTAGCTTTAGTCTAATTGGAGCAAAGACTTTATATTATATACTATAAACTAATATAGCTAAATAGGACTTAATTAAAGTTTACAAACAAATTTATAAGATTGGGCTTCTTTAATCACTTTGGGTTTACTAAAGAGAGAAAGCAAATAATAGAGCGAGGTTATTAAAAAAATGAAAATAATTTGTCTTGGTAGTTGTTTAATGAGTAGAATATTAAGTTTGTGTTTTAGGAAAGTAGTGTGATAAAAATTTAGCAATAAATATCTATATTAGTTTGTAGTATATAATACTTATCTACTACTGGTTCTTCAAGAAGTAAGAAAGAACTATTGTTTAGGAAAAGAGCCTATAAATATCTCATACAGCTGTTACTATCATTAGCTTAGTGAAGATAGGCAAAGAGGATATTCAGCTCAATGAGTTAGTTAGAGACACTTTTATAGGTTAAGAATACTATGCAATTGCTCTAAATAGTTTGAAACAAGATTTTTATACTTATACACTAGCTAGGATTTATCTCGGAGATATTATCTATATCACTACACAAAAAGGATGGTTATATTGAGATACTGTCTCTCTAAAAGCTTCTTTCACTCTTTGAAAAGCAGTTGTTACTAGGGTCTTTCAAATAGTGTTGGCAGATCAATCAATAAGCATAATGGTTAGCAGAACTGATTCGAACATGGCCTAACTCTCTAGCAATAATTCGTTTTTTCTCAACCCAATTAAGTCTCTTGTTGTTCAAGAAGTTACTTAAATATTGAGCAAAATTATATCGACAAGAATGTGAAGTATCTCCGAAAGCCAACTTGAAATATTTCGAGTATGTTACTTTTGAAATAGGAATTTTATCATTATTTATTTTCAACATTTCAAGATAAAAGTTTGCGGTATTAGCTGTGATTTCTTTAGCCACTAAACGCTTTCCCCCTTTGCCTTGGATTGAACCTTTCTGAACAAAATATTTATTCCCATATTTTTTTATTTTAGCACTTTTGATTTGATAAATTTCATCAATTCTAAAGCCTGTTTCAAACTGCATATTTGCAATAATTTTCACTTCAATATGTTCAAGTTTATCAATGTTTATTTTTTTAACAGCACGGTTCTTTTTCACAATCTTTTTACCATTATTTTTACAAAAATATCGAGCAGTTGTAAAGTCACAAATCTTAATAAAAATTCCTTGCTTTTTTAGTGCAGTAAAACAGGCCGATATTGTTGATAGGTTGTTAATTAAACTTCTAGATGAAAGCCCTTGATCCAATCTTCTTTGAAGAAACTTGATTAATAACTCTTCTGTAATTTCTGTTAAAGTTTTTGAGAAACCTTCTTGAATTAAAAACTCAACAAGCATATTGAAAACAGTGTTTCTTATCTTCAAAGTTGCAATTGAGTGAATACATCCATGTGTAGTTTCACTTTTTTTGCATTTGAATTTTAGTAGTCGGTTAATCAGATTTATTTTTTGCTGAGCTAAACTTTTACCTTTTAAAAATTTCATTTTTATCCTTTTTATTTGTGTGCCGTGTTCTCGAAAGTATACTGAGCAATTTATATACATGCTATTTTGTTGAAGTTTCAATCTATCGAAATGCTATGTGCAAAGTCTTGGGCTATTTAGAAAAGTCAATTGACCGGGTACTTCACTACAAACTTTGCGAATCTCTGCCTAGTTTTTTCTACAAAAAATTGGCCGGGCACCTTATCCCGAATTCATATCTACACTTTCTTTCTTGTTCTTCCATTGTTTAAGACACCTTCTGCCTTCATCTTTATTATCCATTTTATGCTCCTT
This sequence comes from SAR324 cluster bacterium, assembly GCA_002401295.1. GTDB lineage: Bacteria > SAR324 > SAR324 > XYD2-FULL-50-16 > XYD2-FULL-50-16. The sequence continues at coordinate 6,966 of NVSR01000029.1, forward strand.
TTTAATTATTTTTTATACTAGGTATAGCTGTATACCAAAGAATATCTATTCGTGGATATGTAGATAAAAATATAAAATATTAACAATCATTTGACTAACGTTAAACAATCGATAATATCTCATATATTAAGTTCTATAAGATATAATTTGTATTTACATATCTACATCACTACAAAAGGAAGCCATCGTGGAAAACTGTTTTAAGTTTTTAGAAGATATTTTGAATATAAGAGATAAGGCATTGCAAAAAGAATTTTGGAATAGCATGTCGAATAGAATTGAATTTACAACAAAAGGTACGCTTGAAAAAAAAGATGAATTCTTTAGGCACCTTAGAAAAGAATTTAAAATTGCCAAAAAATTACAAAACTCCATTGATATAAATGTGTCAAAATATAAGGGGACTTATAGACATAAATTTTTAAGAGAGCATGGTGGAGAAATTATCGAATATCATTGCAAATATAAATTACGTCCACAAGAAATTCTCAATTCTGAAGTATTCAAACATCGAAGCAATAAACCAAAACATAAGACAATAGAATCTTTTTTAAAAAGAGAAGGCGTATGGCAATTTGAAAATGATGGCAAGACAGATAAGGCAAATAAGTTTCAAAAAAATCGCGCTAAGATAAAAAAATTATTTTTTGAAGGTTACAGTAACTCTGAAGTTCAAAATGAGATAAATTCGAATGATGAAGGCTATGTTATAGATTTATACACCATCCAAAAATATTGTGAAAAACTAGAAGCTATACAAATATGTGAAAAAGAAATTATTAAAAATCATTTTACGGGACTCTCCTGTGAAAAACTATTTACAAAATTAAAAGATAAAGATAAAGACAACAAAATCATCAGTTTAAACTTGGTGAAAAAAACTATTAAAAACCATATAAATAAATCTCGATAATATTAAATCTGTACAAGAAAATTTTATTTTATTTTATACTTCCTATCATAATATTGGTTTCTTTAATTCTCTTTTTTTATTGGGGAATATCTTCATGACTTGTATTAAGGATAGCAGCCATATTATTATGCTTATTTTAAAAATTTTGATAGGGCTTTAGTATTACTATGTAAGATAAAATGGAGTCTAATTATTAAAAGAAATTTAGGCACGCAGGATCGTTCAAAATAATTAAAGAAGACCAAAAAGGAAATTTAAATAAAAGGCAAAGCCTCTTCCTGCGCAAAAGAATAATAGCACTTTTTTTAAATAAGTGCCAATCGAGAATTTAATCTAGTTTAACACCTTCATCAGATTTAACAAATACATTAAAAATCGGTTTAACCTCATCAATAATTTTATTTCTTTCTTTCCAGTGTGCTGGAAGTGAAGAATTATTGATTTCGTTTTGAACGGTATTTTTCATCTTAGGATTTAAAACGTAATTGTCATAGCATAAGTACTCTTTTACTTTTTCAGGTGAGTCGTCTGCTAAAAGAAGTTTTCCTTGCCCTGAACAGTATTGAGAAAAGCTTTGTTTAGTAAAGGCCTGAGCTTTTGTTATATAGTAGGCATAACCATTTTTGGCATCAACTGTGATTGTTGCAGGGAAACAAGCATCTAGTATATAGGTATGCAGGCCTTGGCTTATTTCAAAAATAGCAATACTATCCGTGCCACCTTCATTATATGCTACAAGTTTTAATGAATTATTTTGATCTGCTTCAAACAAAGACAATTGATATTTAAATGGCTGATACACAACAATATACGTCTTTTCTTTATCCATGTTAATAGGTGCTTTGATTGCTACATCATTTAACCAAGAGATTTCTTTATTCGCATTACTTGCATCTCCTGATTGTACTTTACTAAGTAGAGTACATCCTGATAAAAGGAATACAAGACTAAGTGCAAGTAAGTTTAATATTATTCTTTTCATAAAAATCCTTATTTTGAAATTGTAATTTTGTATGTGGTCAATGGGTTGTATCTACGATTAACATGTAAATAATATTTACTACCCATCACAAGATTAAAGCTATCTACAACATACTCATTTTCATAATTTAATAGAAACTGGTTTGTAGGTATTTGTTTTAAAGTATTTCCATATACATCCACAATCTCAAGAAGTAGCGTATAAGTACCTCCTGTGGTTCCACTGAGTGTTTCAAGTCTAATATCAACGGTTTGTGTAACATCTGAAGTAAACTCAAACCAGTCATCTGCATCAGTAATATCTGTCATATTTATAGAATCTTCAATCGTAGTATTAATATCGTCTAAAACAATACTTTTAGCTAGAACTTGCACATCGTTAGGTTCGCCATTAGCATCAAGTTCGTAGCCATTAGCAATTGAAGGAAGTACTTTAAAAGAATAAGCTGTTGATAAGTCATAGTCTCTAGAAATTTTTATAAAATAACTTTCATTTGATAAAACCTCAAAGGTCTCACGATACCATTCACCCGCTTGATCCATATTCCCTACTGCGTATGCAGCACTAAGGTCGGTATGAAGGTTACCATAGATATCATATACCTTAGCGCGAAGGCTTTGTCCTGAAGAAATATACTCTGTTCCAGACTTTGCTTCAAGATATAAGGTGTATGTTCCTGGAATTAAGTTTTGTAACTCATACCAATCCGCTGCATCAGAATCACGCACGACATTTACTGTGCCATTAATATCATGTATAAAAGAGCCTACAGTATGTTGTGTTGCCTGTGACTGGACATCATTAAATTCACCTTCTTCATCTTGCACTAAATTATTTTTAAGAGAAGGTTCTATTTGAAATTTATAATTAGTTGTTTTATTTTCAGCAGGGCCTACTCTTTCACGATAGGTTTTAAAATAATGCGTTCCTATCTCAGTTACTTCAAATTCAGTTGTTTGCCATTCCTCTCCAATAGAGGTGAGTTCAAAATTTAGAGTACTTCGTTTAATCATAAGTTCATCAGGACCATGAATATCAGTTTGTAGGCGATAGGCATAGTCTGCATCTGTTCCTGCTGCGTAGCTTGAGGTATAAAGTGTATATATCCCCAGACTAGTTACTTCTAATTTAAAATAATCAATAAGATTATTATCTTCTATATTGATACTGTCATTTCTCTCATTAGAAAGAGATATCTCCACAGCACCTGTAAATTCTGTAATTCCTACTACTGGAGGAACCTCTCCTACTGGGTCACCACCATTATCTGAACTTCCACCACCACAAGCACTAAATAGCAATGCTATTGCTAATAAACTTATATACCCTTTACTTCTCATTCTTGTTTTCCTTTTATTTTTTGAATTATATTCCTTATTTTTATATTTGTACAATAGGCACAATTATTCACTATAGGGAATTTTAAAAAACATTCTATCTAGTAATACTTTAGATATTTATTACACTATAGGGAATGATGTGCAAATTAGCGGATTTACAGACAAAGAAGTAACAAAATTTTATAAAAGAGTAATGGAAAATGTTAAACGAATACGAAAAAACAAAGGTATCTCACAATTAGACTTAGCCCACTATATAGGGCATAAGTCTGTATCGACTATAGGTAAGATAGAAAGTGGCTTAGAAGATAAACACTATAACCTAGAACATCTATATAAGATTGCCCAAGTACTAAATGTTAATATTACTGATTTTTTTTCTTAGACTTATTTCGAGTTAAAAACATATAAAGAGCTGTAACACTCGTCCCAAAAAGAAACGCCCATGACAAAACAGCAAGAGATTCACCTACAGTATCCATAATTTATCCTTTTGTATATTTTATCTAAAATTAGAAAAAGAAGCCAATTCTTATGATAATAATGCATGGTAGTCTTGAAGTACTCCCTAGAGACCAATGGAACAATTTTTACCCGATGATTATTTTATAATAAGTCTTTGTAACTCCAATTCAACTTTTATATTACTATGGGCACCTCGGAGACTGTATTTTTTCACAGTCTCTCGTAGTTATTATACATTTTATGCATTACTATGATAAATTGAAACAATTGCTATTCCAATTGCAACAATGCTTAGAAGAAGACTTGCAATGCTAACCCTTGCATTTGAGATACTTGCAAGTTTTTGACGGGTCTGTGTAAACACACGGTCATATGTTTTATTGATTTCGATAAGAACATTGGAAATCGCAAAAATTTCACTAGATTTTTGATTGATATCAGATGCTGCATAACTATTAATAAAGTCGTAGCAATCATTCTCATAACTTCTGATAGCTTTTTGAAACAACATAATTTCTGTAAAAATATTTTGAATAGGTTTCATTTTATTATAGGATGAGTCTTGTAGTAAGTTTGATTTTTCAAGGAACTTGTCAAGTTCATTTTTTATATTTCTACCATTTTTTATTAATATTGCTGACCAAAGATGGAAATATTTGTAATTTCCAAAATTCAAAACATCTTCTTTATTATCAGAAAAATGAGCAGCCAATTCAAAGCCATTTAGATTTACAAGTTCATCTTTGCATGATAATAATTCTTTAAACGAATCACCTGTTAAATATGTAGTTGTGTCTGACAATAGCATTCCTTATCTTTGTGTATAACGTTTAACTTAACCGACCGCTAGATTCGGTTCAAGGTTTTGTTATATTGTTAACTAATATTATAAAACTCTATACCTTCTAATTCTAACTTTTTAATTGTATCATCTCCTGGATGTCCATGTTTGACTTTTTCAGTTTGGGCATATGCCCTAATTAAACATCTAAATGGATTAAAATCAAAGTACTTATTGCTTCCATGGTGGGGGAGCATCATATCTGTAACTAAATATATTAAATCTAAAAAATGATTTTTTATTTGTAGAGCTTTATCACTAGAATCAATTTTCATATCTCCAGTACACATAATTAAACTCTTGGTGTGCCTATATCTATATCTATGGTAATATTTATTATAATTAGGATAAATAAACATCATCATATTTGTTTTATTTGGATCTTTTTTTGAAATATTGTCATATATTTCTCTAAGATTTACTTTTTGGTCTATCAAGTCATCTATTGTATCAATTGCTTCTACTGTTTTAAGCTCTGCACCAGTTAAACCAGTGTATGTATGACTGTCAACGTAAAATCTAACAAGCCACTGTGCATCATTGTCTATGACTTGACAACTGCTATTGTGATTAATTGTTCCATTTAAGTTAGAAGTTAAAAACCCCTTACTTCTTACATTTTCTAATATTGGAATATTCTCTTCATTATTTTCAATATATACTACTTCAGCATGCTCAAATACTAATTGAGGATTGTAAATAAATTTTGAGACCAAATTATCATCACAATTAGATGCTAATAATACGAGGTCATTTTTATGGACTTTAGGAATAATAACCTTGACTACTTTAATCATATTGGCTTTTAATTCAGATATTTTATTAATATGATCTGCATGAAAATGACTAATTATTAGAATTGTATCTATTTGAGTGTTAAGTTTCTTTATTTCTGAAATAATTTTTATTTCTGCAGATTTGGTGCCACAGTCGTAAATTATTTGAGTTTCTTTATTTTTTATATATATTTTTTGAACTATAAATCCTCCCTGTCCTATAGGCGGGATTTTTTTACTATAATTAATCAATATTAACTCCATTCTAAATTTTATTTACTATGAATATTCCAAATCAATGTTTTAGAATATTTTTTAATTAATTCTTCTTCAATGTAATGACGTAGTGATTCTGGCTCTGTTAAGATAAAAGACACTTTAATACTTCCTCCATCTTCAATATGTCTTATTACCTGATCTAATTTTGCACCTGTTTTTTTGTGCTTTTTAATTAAATGGTTAGTAAGTCTAGTTCTAGCTCCACTAGACTTTGATTGTCCAATATATACTGCTTTATAGTCATTACTATTTTTATTCGCGATAAAAATTGCATATACATTAGTTTTTTTAGCAATTTCTTTAAGTAATGATTTATTTAATTTTTTAATATCATCAGGCAACCAATCGTTGGTTTTATTAATAGGATAATTTAACTTTTTTCTATTTTTATCATTAAACAAAAGCTCATTTTCACAACTTGCTAAAAATAACTTTAAATCTTGTATATTAGAATAAGTCATTTTTCTCCTTTCTAAATATAACGTTCTTATTATATGAGAACTTGTCAGATGGTCTAAGCAGTATGCCTACATTTAGGATAACTACTACAACCATAAAACTCATTTCCTTTGTTCACGCCTTGCTTTGCGACTCTCAATACTAAGGCACTTCCACATTTTGGACAAGCATTTTTGTTCTCTTTTTCTTTAACAATACTTTTCACATGTTTAACATGCTCTTTATTTGTTTTTCTTGTTTTTGACAGTTGACCATTCTCAATCATTGAGACAATGGTTCTAACTTCTTTTTCTGAAAACAGTTTCTCTTTTTTTGATTTTATAAAACTGATAAATTTTCCTGAGTAAGTAACATTTTCAGGCATTTTAGTTTTGAAAGTGCTATCTCCTACAAAAGTTACTATTGAAAATATTTTTTCAGTATCTAGTTTTTATAAAGATTCTATTATTTTAGTATGCTTGTAATTTTGATGCAAAGGATTTTGAAACTTATTTGTATGTTTGAAGATTTTTTGAGTCCATGTTTTTTGGTGGTCTCCACCAAAAATCCAACCCTTCATATTTTTAGTTTCAATTACAAATATTCCATATATTGATATTATAATATGGTCAACTTGGGTTGTTCCATCTTCCGTTGGAAGTGTCACATTTTTTAAAAGGTGATATTTCTTTTTATCTAACCTTAGATTAATAGTCAAGTTTACTCGGAACTCTCCAAACAAACCTTTTGAAAAAGGAGTTTTGAAAAACATCAGAAATAAGACAATTGGTATTAAATACCAGAAATGTAATATATTTGACAAAACAGAAGATATTACAGCTGAGTAGTCTATCATTTTTTTAAATCCTTCTGGTAATCTAACGTTTGACTTAACCAACAGGTTCCATGTTAAGTTTGAGGTCTTGTTAATGTATTATACTCGTCTATAAAACTATAATTTCAAATATCCAATCTCAGTACTTGTTATGTATTAAATATTATTTATAAATTTTATATATTCTTCTTGTGGTTCTAAAAATAAATCATCAAATTTTTGATTCTCTATATTATGATGTTTAATCATTCTATTTAAATATGTTTTTATTGACATACCTTCTTTATGTTGCTCATAACCACCCAAAACTTGAGCGAAATTATATTTAAATTCACTAGATATAACTTTGATAAACAATTCAAATGCTTCAATATTCATAGAGAGAAAAGCTGAACTATAATCAATTTTTGTATTAGATTGAATCATTTTATATTGTAACGTAGACATTGGAATATCAGTCATAGAAATAGTAAGAAAAATATATTGTGCTCTATTTGTAATATATTGATTTGATTGAGTTTCAATTATTCTTGAAATTGCTTCCATAGATTGAAGAGCTGGTTTAATCTTTGTTTTTTGATATGTTTGAGTAGTGGAATTTTCATTACTTGCAAGTTTACTTATTGAGTCCAATACTCTTGCTGACTTTACTTCAATTACTAATATTTCACTTTCATCTTCACTAACTAACATTATATCTGGAGATTTTAGATTATTCTTTTTATATTTAAAAGTGAATTCCTCTATATGTGTATAGTTAAAATAAGTAGTTTGATTTATAGAAAATTTTACTAATGATGAGGCATAGTTTTCAAAAGGTATACCAAAGTCTTGCATAAACTTTTTTTTACCTATATTTGGAATATCTAATATTTTATAAAACAGATTATAAAATATTAGGTCTTCCACAAATCTTCCATCTATTGGAATATATAAATCTTTTTTTATATTAAGAAAAGGTTTACTTCTAAATAGATCAAAATCGTAATAGTCATTCAATGTGCTATGTGAAAATTCTGTAGCTTCATTCATATCATGAGAAATCATGTTGAATACTTTTTTAAATAATACTTTTGTTTCGGTGGGTATATTGTTTAAGGAAAAACACCAATTATCAAAAGTATTTAGGTTGTAATATTCACTAGTATCTATATTGTGGTAATTTACTAAAATATAAAAAATAATATAAATATATTCTTTTAACTCAACTTTATAGTGTTTGTGAAATAAAATATTATATTTTTCCATTGCGTCATTATTAATAAATATATCTTGAGCCCTTTTTAATTGCCAAGTGAAGTTATCTCGGTATTCAAATAAAGAACTATTTATAAGATGATGTTCTAAAGATTTAGTTTCTATTTCCAAATTGTCATTAACAAGAGTAAATAACTTATATAAAGTCTCTAAATCTTTATTATTATTATTTTTTGTTGTTTTATCCGTATAATTAATTAATAGGTATTTAAGAGCAATTAATCTACGCTGTCTTGAAAAAATATAATTCTCTTGGTATTTCTTTTTCTTTTTTCTTACTCTTTGAATATGCTTTTGACTCCATTTTCTGAATTCTTTTTCTTCATCTTTTTTAAATGATAATATTGAGTATAAAACTATATGATTTATTTGTATGTTATTATTGACAATCTTATCTATAGTTTTTTTATCAGAAAATATTTTTTTATATGATGCTAATATATGTGTATTTACGAACTTCACTTTGCTATATCCTTGTTATATAACGTTCATCGTGAGCCAATGAAAAATCCGACAGGGGTTTATATTGGCTCCAGTCGCCACCTTGAAAAGTGATTTAAAGCTTAAAGTTCAACGACTGTTTTCACTATTAGTTATATTTTAAGCAACAAGCTCTTTATTCTAGCTTTCTTAGTCTTGTTTACCACATGCCTTTTCATAAACTTTTGGATCATATTATGTTTTGTTTTTATAAAGAGAATGAGAAATTACAATGAGTTTTCTCATTACTGATATTTGAGCTACGGTTGAATACTCTCTAGGTTTATCATAGCTTATTTGCTATATTTTTACTTATATGAGATTTTGTTATATTCTAATTAACTTTTCTTTTTCAATAGAATATTCATTCATAGATAAATTAGAATGCTCAATCATGTGATTTATTACGCATTTAACATACTCATTTAATTCTTTAAATAATGCTTCTCTTTCTTTTAATGTTGGAACTAGGTTTTCTATCCTATCTCCAATGTGTACAATACGTGTTCTCAGACCTATGTCTTTTTTATCTGCATCCTTTTTACCTGTCAACTCTTCAAACCTTTTTAGTAAATTTTGATATTCAATTGTATTTGTATTTTTTATGACATATCTAGCAATGATTTTTTTAACATCTTTGAAGTTTTTATATTCTGTTGGATATGCAAGAAACTCTAATAAACTTAAAATTTGAACAAATTTTGAACTGGCGGAATCAGTTTTAATAATTTGAGCATATAATGAAAAAGCATGGATAACAAGTTTTCCTACGTCCCCTTGTTTTGGGAAAATATCCCATTCCGGTTGAGACAGAACAAGACCTAAACCTTTTGTAACTTGAGTACTAAAAACTGCACCAGAAATCAATAAAGCTTCTTTACTTTTTAGATTTACAAAAAGTATAGCTGACATATTTTTAATAAATGTTTGACTAGGAAAAGAAGGAAGTAAATCACTTGAGGTATATGTTATCTCACAGTTATTATACGTAAAAAAGTTCATATATTTTTTAGATATAGTTTCAGCTAGATTAGCAATAAGCTCTAAATGTTTTTCATGACTGTAGTGGGAAAGGCTATCCAAAGATAATTTAATTGGCATAACTATAAGAGCATAATCCTTGAAGTTTTCTTTTGTTACACCAGAAAGTTTAGATTATAAAAAGGAAAGTTCTTCTTTTGTTAGCTTCTCAGGTGGAATTTCTTTTAAATCTGAGATTTTAATATCCGGAATATTATAACAAGACAAGTTCAACCTTCCTTCTGGATATATCATGATTCCTTCAGGTAAAAATATACTTCTATGAGTAACCAATCTTGATATAGGAATAATTGCAATCTGATATCCATCTTCAATATAATCTTTATAAGTGATTTCTAAATCACCTAAGTCAATCTCCTTATAACATTCTTTGTCATACCAATAATCATGTTCACTTGCAAATATAACATTTATATCTACTTCCTCTTCAACAGATATTTTCGGAGGAATATCGTCTGGAAGTAACCAGCAGCGTAAACAACTTTTTGTACAACCTTTCATATAATCATAGGGAGTGTAAAAATAATTATCACTACTGAATTTAGTATCAATAATTTTATATGTATTGTTACAACTATTACAATGTCTTGTTATATATAAATCATAATCATTGATGTATACCCCATCTTTATTAATCTTCAAAATTATTCCTTTTAAATAAATATTTTTTATAGTTGTTATCAACATAACTTTTAAACTCATAATTCTGAAGAGGATTCTCATGTCATCTTGATAATTTCTCTTAAATACCCTTCTCTTGTTTGCCAATCATCTGTAAATACATGACCATTTATCTGAATCGAATTTATAGATATCAATTCTTTTTTTTGGCATCTATCCCTGCAAGAGGATTACAGTATATTCTTAGGTCTATTGTTGCCAATTTTTATTCCAATAAATATCTAGCTTTTTAATATTTTCAAAAATATAATTTTCTGGGAATGAAACATCGATTCGATGTGACGAATTACTTTTATAATAATACACGCTACAAATAAAATTTTCATTACTAGATAATAGAGCAAAAGGCTTTCTCGTATATTGCCTGTAGAAAACATTTATATTAACAACATCGGCTTCGACCTTTCCATACTTTATTTTAGTGTATGGATTCCTTTGATTTACTAGTTGCCGAACCTTTTTTGATACTGAAAAAAGAATTGACACTATTTCATCTTTAGTAATAGACAAATTGTCAATTATTAAATTACATTTATATCTTTTTATATTGTCCACGCTAATATCATTTATGTTAACAATTTCCCAAGTTTCATTTTTAATTTTTGGAAAAACTTGAAACTTATATGCCTTAACATTTGAATCATAGTCTTGTATCTCAGGAACCAAGAATAATCCTTGCCCATTACCTATAGCTTTATTAATTTTCTCTATATCAGTAACATCCATAATGTCATCTATAACCTCTTTATTTAAACTTATCATTCCTGTAACACTAAATGGGTGCTTATAGCTAATAAAATATCTTTCATAATTTGGAAAGAATTGATACATGGCTTTTAGTAGAAGAATTATTAAGTGAATTATGGAACTTTTTTCATATATATTTTCAATTCTTATTTGAATATTTAGTTGTGGTGAACCAATAATACTATTGGAAATAGAATTAATATGTATATTGTTATTTTGAAAATATAGTTTGAAATACTGAAATATTGTATCTTCTGTTTTATTGTCTTGAAAGACAGATTCAGAAAGTTTATTATTAGCAATAAATTCTATCCAGCCAATAATCGCTCCACCTGCAATATCAAAAAGTTCATTTTTGATATTGTCTAACTCGTATATTGATAGTTCTTTGTATAATGTCTTTCTACTTCCCATTTCTGTATATGAATAGACTATCTTATCTTCTGTGAAATCAACTTTTCCATGACTAACGGCATTTCGAAGGTCAATATTGACACTTGTTAGCTTGTCAAAAGTATATTTTCCTAATTTTTTTGCTGTTAGATTATTTTTATAACCACCAAGTTTATTGGTTTTAGAGAAATCCACATCTACAAATTCATTAATGATGTTGTTAATTCCTGAATAAAAAAAGTTAAGAAAATATTCCATTAATTGTTGAATGATAGGTAAGTAATAAAGTTTAACTTTTAATTCATTTTCAAAAGCAACACTATCTAACTCTTTAAATAAGTCTAAAATATGAAAATATGATTTAATTGAATCAAAAAATGCATCTTGATTTGATATAAATATTTGCAAAAATAATTCTGAATTTTGCTTATAGAAATGGGTTAAATTATGAGAAACTTCTTGGGAAACTTCTTTATTAAAATAATACTGAGGTTCATTATTAACAACATTACTGAGTAATCCAAGAAAAATAAGTGGAAAACTATTTTTTATGGATGTTAATTCTTTAATTTTGTTCTGATTTTCATCTGTAAGAATGGCAGGGTTTGTTAAAATGTGAAATTCATTATACAAATCAATCAACAAACTACCTTTAGTTTAAAGAGCTATTTATGAGCAAGAGATACAAAAAAGGAATAAACCATCAAGAATAATAAGTTTTTCTGCACATCAAGATGAGTTAGTAAACAAAGAGATTTATATCTTCAAAAATTATGCATCTATATAGAAGCTCACAAACTAATTATAATACTTATACCATTAAAATAAATGTTGAGGTGAAAAGAACACATAGAAATAAGTCCAAAAACAATGGCATCAAGGGCTCTTAGATAATTATAATAAAAACTAGAGACACCTGAACCTGCAGCTGTTTATAAAAATATAGGTTCTATTGTTGCACACCCCTTTGGAAGAATCAAACAAAATTTTAGGAAGGAAGCACTACTGCAAAATTATCTCTTTTTTATAATCAACACACGATATAGCAAGTTTTTTATCTTTCTTAGTCCCATTTTTTGGAAAAAATACAAAATATGCAATTTCCTTCTTATCTAGAAAACCAAACCAACTATTTGTCACTCTTACGGTTGGCATTGCTGGAAACCTAATGTCTCCGTGGGAAAAATCTGCATGAAATAAATTTGCTTTATCGTAGTCCTGTAAGAAAAGTACTTTTTCAAAATCATTTTTATTATAATTTATTTTAAATTCAAAACATGGCGCTTTATCATTATTATATATAAAAACCTTATTACATTCTAATTGACTATTTAAACAATTAGATGCTTTTGAAGATTTTATTGTAAGCTTAGTTTGATCAGGTAAATTATTTTCATAATATGTGAATCCAGATATTATTAATGCTATTGCTGACATAAGTGTTGTACTTATCACATTGAAGTTTATTTTTTTTCTTTGAATTTGCTGTTTTCTTCCCATCTCTCTATTCCTTCTGTATATAACGTTTAAATTCTAACGTTAAAAACTTGAAAGATAGATTAGCCCTAATGCCAAAGAGATTACAGCAATAAGTACGTCCCGTTAATATGCTATAATATTTATATGAAAGATATCAAAACAAACAAACTAGCCATAGGTATTAGCAGTGCTCTTAAAAATAAAGTGAAGCGCCTACGGTTTAATCATGAATATTCTTATAATGACTTAAACGTACAAGAATACAACCAAAGTTCTGTACGCTCATCAATAGCACGTTTAGAAAAGCAAGGATTCATTAAACGTACAACATCAGGTCATTTTATTAAAAGAAAATCACTCGAAGAGTATTTCTTTGTTTATGGAAGCATGAAGAAGGGATTTCATAATAATTCTAGACTGGAAAATGCAGTTAATATGGGAAAGTACACTACTATAAATAAATATGTTATGTATGCTGATATCTCAAACCAATTTCCTTATTTAATAGAAGATGCAGACAAGTATTCTCAGATAAAAGGTGAGCTTTACCTTGTACGTACACAAGAAGATATTGACTTTATTGATCTCTTAGAAGGTGTCCCTAAACACTATTATAGAAAAAAAATAAAAGTTATCAGTAAAAGAGGAAAGTTAGTGAGTGCTTGGGCATACTTCCGTTCAGAAGACAACCCATATTCTATGAAGACCACTCCTATGTCCGAATGGGTTAAAACAATAATACATACTATCGTAACGCCAACTGCTCCAACTATGAAGGTTATAGGAAGTCAAATTACAATCATTGTAGACATTGAAAAAATTATAAAAGAAAAAAAGTATGCACTTGCTAAAGAACACGGTCTAGTAATCGAAGGAAAAGAAGTTTCAATAAATGTATCTAGGATGAAAACAGGTGAAAAAATCAAAATTAATTCTTTTAATAAAATCAAAGCAATTACATATGACTATTGAGAAGCTTGATGAAGAAGGTACTCTATTATGGGAACTAGAAGAAACAGTTAAAGAAGTAGCACAAGTCAAAATGATCACATCTGAACTAAAGCTTACAGACCAAGTTATCAATAGTGACATGCAAGCAGGTGTAGAGTTTGAATTTTACTCCAAATATATAGATCCAGAAGATTTTGAAACATTTATGGTAAATGTCATAGAAGCTGTTAGTAAAATAAACGATACCAATATAATTAGTAACCTAAATAGGTCAGATAATTCTATCCATAATCCAGACTACAAGATGTTTGAAATTAAGCGAGATGATTCCTTAGTTACCAATGCCTTTGGAATAGAAATGACAACACCTAAGACTAAAGTGTCAAGAATGCCTTATTATATTGATGAGGTGTTTAGAATCATACGAATATATGGCAGTACAGATGCCACAGCAGGTGTTCACTTAAACTTATCTCTAGGCAATACATATAGTATTGATTTTTGGAAATTTATACTCCTTATGGAACACCATGGTCTATTGAGCTCTTGGACTTCTCGTATATGTAGTACAAATGTTATGGATCTTCTAAATTGTATTAAAGAGAAAGAAGCAAAAATACAAAAAGGCAAGCGAACTGGATGGAATGTAGAACTTAAAGATAGTAAAAGAAATTTTATTGAAATAAGGACTATTGGTGGAGAAGACTATGAATATAAAAGTGAACAAGTTATAAAAGAACTTCAACAAATATGTGAAATATTTATTTCAGCTGCTACACCAGGTCATGAGCAAAAATTATATGATGAATTGAAATTAGCTCAAGACTTAAAAGTGGCTAAGATTTCAAAAATAAAAATAAAAAAGTATAATGAAGCTATGGAAAGAATAGGTATAGAGTATAAATACACATAGGACGTGTATCCAAATAACAAGATCTTATATTTTATACATTGGTAATAGTTTCTATGCCCTCATTAATTTAAACAGTTCTATATACCTTATATAAATATTGTAATTAATACTATTTAATTAAATATCTTTGTTTATTTGTATTTTTTATATATAATTACTAATATAGTATTAATTAATAGGTTGGTTTAAGATTATGAAATCATTTATGACAGAAGATATCGTACAAAAATGTAAAAAAGTAGTCCGTAACGAAAGACTTGCTCTCGGACTTACGCAAGAAGAGTTCTCAACGTTTAGTGGAATTAAATATGCAACATATAGACAGTTTGAGCAGAAAGGTAAGATATCTTTCTGCAACTTAGTTTCTATCTTTTTTTCAATTAATAAAAATATAGAATTTGAAAATTTTCTAGATAGCTTTGAATATAACACTATCAAAGAGAGATCAAGAAAAGACAAAGAAAGTGAAAAAAGTTTCTTCTACGAACCAATCATCTCACCATCACAAAAGCAAATTACTCTCGATAAAGAAATATTTGGAAACGACCTATTTTATAGCGTTGAAAATGGACATCTATATGAAGTGTCTTCTTTAATATCTATTATTTTAAGTCATCATAATGACCAAAGGATAATGTTACTACTAAAATATTTCGGCCCTGATAGGCTTAAGTCTTATGTGTTAAAAGAGAAAAATATTGATCTTTTAACAAAGTTCAATAGGCATGTTGAATTCTTACAAAAAAAAGGTCTTTAAGCAATGTTAGAAAAAACTGAAAAAACATTAGACCTGATAGCAAAAGATAGTTTTTTTACTACGTATGATGTAAAGTTTGTTGGTGGCACAGCTTTATCATATTTAATTAATCATCGTCTTTCAGAAGACCTCGATTTTGCAATGCTTGATCTTTGTCCAAAAGAAATTAAAAATATGATGATTAATAAGTATCAGGCCACTCAATTGCCTCACGATATAGCCTTGGTTGATAGCGTAAAGAATGAAGGGGGAGACCTCGAAGACTACTATTTAAAGTTTATGCTTCACGGAGTAAAAGTTGAATTTTTTAGTCCCCCATTCAATATGCTAGAGAAAGAGATATGGAACAGTGAACCTTCAACTTCATATAAAAATACAAATATACAAGTAGCATCCTTTAAAACTATCATGTACATGAAAACTATGGCTTTTTGGAATAGAAAGAAGTATAGGGATCTGTTTGATATTTATTACGTTCTATCAAATAATCATAGTTTTACCGTGGAAGACTTTATAGAATTATATATAAAATACAATATTACTTACGACAAGGAAATTCTCTACAAGAAAATACGGTGTAAAGAATCATTTTATAAAAAACCAGAAGATGAAGGATTAAGCACTCTTGTTAAAGACCATGAGAGTTATGAATGGTATAGAAAAAAAATTGAAGGTATGGTTCATAACGCATACCTTCAAGAATTATATGAATAGGCTATTTGTCAGTACACCACTCTTATTTTCAAAACCGTTGTATATATAAAGATAATAGAATAGATTGGATCAAACGGAACTTTACCACTCATTGGCTTTTTCATTGTAGTAATTTCATGAACTAGTCTTGTTTCATTCTTGATGCTAATTAAGTTCATCTATAAATCCTTCATAATAATTCACTTCGTTAGTTTACACAATGAATCAAGTTATTGAGACTTATACAGTTATATTTACACTCTCTCGTGTTAATAAGGAAGAAATCTGGTACAAATAACTTGTTTCTACTACACTTATTCTATGATGGCCTAAGGCTTCTGAAGTAATGTATTTTGCACGTTTTACGGGTATTCCTATATTAATTAGACTTCTAAATAACTCTTGAGCATAACTGTATCTAAAACTATGAGATGAATATTTTTGTTTTGAAACTTGTTTAATTAAAGTGTTGTATTGGCTTAAGGAAATATATAGTTTGTTATATTTTCTATACAAGTCTAATATCTTTTTACCAAGGTGAAAAGGTATTTGTTTTTGATGAAGAGGGAAACCACCTTTCCCAGAAATTGTACCTTCCTTGATATACATTTTATTATTTATAATTTCAATTTTATCAGGGTTTATTTGTAAAACTTCATGAAACCTATACCCACATATATATTGTAATTCTGAAAAAACTCCAGCTCTTTCATTGACTTTATATAAATTTTCTACTACTCTTTTCGGTGTAGTAAATGCTCTGTTTACACTTAATGATTTTTCAGAAATATCACTAAATTCAAGTCTTAAAATTTCAAAATCTTTACATGTTAATTCTATAGTAAAACCTAGTCGTTCAATGGCAATAAAACTACTACTAATCTTACTTATGTGCTCAAGAATTGTTTCTCGTGAATTTCCATCTTCTACTTTTTTCTCTAGAAATTCAGACACAATATCAACTGTTATAAGGTTTAATTTTATATCATATTCACATCCGTTTAAAAAGAAAACCAACTGATTAAAAGTACTATTTTTACCATCTAGCCTTTCGCATGAATGTATCATTCCAATAGTCTCTTTTGATTTCTTATTTCCAAAAGATAATGTCTTATGAATTAGGTCTTTTTTCTGTTTTTCAAGTGTACTTCCGTTTAAATTTCTTCCCATATTATTTGCCTTTTATTTATTTGTTTTATATGAAATATCCTAAGATATTTATGAATAAATTTAATAATTTTTTCTATGTTTTAAAATTATAAGCACTGCAGATTTTAATTATAAATGAGATATTTAGCATTTAGTTTCTCTTCTTTCTAGCTATTCTTTGGATGCAGTTATTAGTTGAACCCGCCTACGCAGGTCCAATAAAGTCATCAACTTTTGTAAACTTTCCTTTTTAAAAACTTCTAAGTGTTAAAACACTTAATGTCCCTAAGACTTTAATTATTCCTTTCATTTGCACTCCTTTTATAATATATTGAATAGGGATGGTATAGCATTAGTAAATAATT